>NZ_AJFC01000031.1:0-7526 GCF_000256505.1 Rhodococcus sp. P14
CCACGTCGTCTCGATCGCCGGCGCCACCGGCTACCTCGTCGAGGTCGACGGCATCAGCCACCAGATCAGCCAGGACGAGGCCGGCGTCGTGCGCACCCCCGCCCCCGCCGTCGTCGTCGCCGTGCCGGTCGCGCCCGGCGACGAGGTCGAGGCAGGCCAGACCCTGGTGGTGCTCGAGTCCATGAAGATGGAGACCGCGGTGCGCGCGCCGTTCGCCGGCCGCGTCCGCGAGGTCCTCGCCGTGGTCAACTCGCAGGTCGACGCGGGCACGCCGCTCCTGCGGGTGGACCAGATCGCCGAGGAGGCCGTCACCGAGACCGTCGAGCGCGTGCAGTTCCCCGCGCCCGCCGCTGTCGTCACCGGCGACGCCGCGGCCGACGCGCTGGCCCGGCTCGACGCCCTCGAAGCGCTCGTCACCGGCTACGACGTCTCCGGCAAGCGCACCGCGACGCTGCTCGCCGAGTACGACCGGCTGCGCGGCGAGACCACCGAGAACTGCGACCTGGTGCGCGCCGAGCTGGCCCTGCTCACCACGTTCGCCGACGTGTGCGAGCTCTCGCGCAACCGCCCGACGCAGGACGAGGAGACCGGTGACGAGCGGGTGCACAGCCCCCGCGAGCACTTCCACGGCTACCTACAGTCCCTCGACGTCGAGGTCGGCGGCCTGCCCGAGAGCTTCCGGGCCCGGCTGGCGCAGGCGCTGCGGCACTACGACGTCACCGAACTGGACCGCACCCCCGAGCTCGAGGAGGCCGTCTACCGGCTGTTCCTCGCGCAGCAGCGCATCGAGACGCAGGTGCCGGTGGTCTCGGCGCTGCTCGAGCGCTGGCTCGAGGAGACCGAGGGACCGGCCGGCATCTCGCAGGAACTCAACGAGGTCCTCGACCGGCTCATCGTCGCCACCCAGGTGCGGTTCCCGGTGATCGGCGACGCCGCCCGCAACCTGCGTTACCGCCTGTTCGAGGAGCCGGTGATCCGCAAGGTCCGCGAGCAGGTGTACGACGGGGTCCGCGGCAGCCTCGCCCACCTCGCCGACAACCCCGGCGCCGCCGACCACGCGCAGCGGGTCGAGGCCCTCGTGGCCACGCCCGAGCCGCTGATCGACCTGCTCGCGCAGCAGATCGCCCGGCCGGAGACCGTGCCGGGGCCGCTGCTCGAGGTCATCACCCGTCGCGCCTACAAGATCCGCACGCTCGAGCAGGTGCAGTCCGACGTGCGCGGGGGCCGGCAGTTCGTCACCGGCAACTTCGACCTGCGCGGCACCCGCCTGTACCTGATCTCCACCGAGGCCCGGCACGCCGAGCTCGGGGCGGCACTGGACATCGTCGAGGAGTCGGCGGGCACCCTGCCCGGCACCGAGAACCTGGTGATCGACCTGTACCTCGCCTGGGACGACGCGCCCGCCGACGCCGACGCGCAGGCCGAGTCGCTCCGCGCGGTGCTGTCCGAGCGCGCGGTGACCGCCTCCGCCCGCCGCGTCACGGTGACGGTGTGCCACACCGACCGGGCCGAGGAGCACGTCTTCACGTTCCGGCCGTTCGAGACCGGGTACGCGGAGGAAGCCAACATCCGCGACATGCACCCGCTCACCGGTCAGCGTCTGGACCTGTGGCGGCTGAAGAACTTCGTCGGTACCCGCCTGCCGGCGAACCCGGACTCGTACCTGTATCACATTGCGGCGAACGAGAATCCGTCCGACGAGCGGCTCATCGCCCTCGCCGAGGTGCGGGACCTGACCCCGCAGCGCGACGAGACCGGCACGATCGTGGGGCTGCCCGCGTTCGAGCGCGCCCTGTCGAGCTGCCTCGACGCCATCCGCCGGTCGCAGGCCGGCCGCGGCAAGCGCCGCCTCGACGCGAACCGCGTGGTGCTGTTCGTGTGGCCCGAGGTGGACCTGAGCATCGACGACCTCAAGCGCGTCAGCCGTGGGGCGGCCCCGCTCACGGTCGGCGCCGGGCTCGAGGAGATCACCGTCATCGGCTGGTGGCGGGAGACCGCCGACGCCGAGGCCCGTGAGGTGGCCCTGCGGTTCTCGTACCGCTCCGGCGCCGGCGTGGTGGTGCGCGTGACCGATCCGCCGAAGGAGCCGCTGCAGCCGCTCGACGAGTACACCCAGAAGGTGCAGCGTTCGCGTGCCCGCGGCACCGTGTACCCGTACGAGCTGGTCCCGCTGCTCACCGGCAGGAGCGGCAGCTTCGTCGAGTACGACCTCGACGAGTCCGGTGCCGTGGTGCCGGTGCAGCGCCCGTACGGCCGGAACACGGCCGGGCTCGTCGTCGGGCTGGTCACCACCCCGACGTCGCGGTACCCGGAGGGCATGACCCGCGTGGCGCTGTTCGGTGATCCGACGAAGGCGCTCGGCACCGTCGCGGAGGCCGAGTGCGCGCGGGTCGTCGCCGCGATCGACCTGGCCGAGCAGCTCGGCGTCCCCGTCGAGTGGTTCGCGCTGTCCTCCGGCGCCACGATCTCCATGGAGTCCGGCACCGAGAACATGGACTGGGTCTCGCGGGCCCTGCGCCGCATCATCACCTTCACCCAGGGCGGCGGCGAGATCAACGTCGTGGTCACCGGCATCAACGTCGGCGCCCAGCCGTACTGGAACGCCGAGGCGACGATGCTCATGCACACCAAGGGCATCCTGGTGATGACCCCGGACAGCGCGATGGTGCTGACCGGCAAGCAGTCCCTCGACTACTCCGGTGGCGTCTCGGCCGAGGACAACTTCGGCATCGGCGGCTACGACCGCGTCATGGGCCCCAACGGTCAGGCGCAGTACTGGGCGCCGAACCTGTCGGCGGCGGTGGAGGTGCTCTTCGGGCACTACGAGCACGCCTACCTCGCCCCGGGCGAGCGGTTCCCCCGCAAGGCCGAGACCGTCGACCCGGTCGACCGCGACGTGCGGGTGTACCCGCACGTGCATCCGTCGAGCGACTTCACGACGGTGGGCGACATCTTCTCCGCGGAGACCAACCCGGACCGCAAGAAGCCCTTCGACATCCGCACGGTGATGCGCGCGGTGGTCGACCAGGACCATCCGGTGCTCGAGCGGTGGGCGGACATGGCCGACGCCGACACGTCGGTGGTGTTCGACGCGCACCTCGGTGGCAACGCGGTGACCGTGATCGGCATCGAGTCCCGCGCGATCTCCCGCAAGGGCTGGTTCCCCACCGACGGGCCGGACCAGTGGACGTCGGGCACGCTGTTCCCGAAGTCGTCGAAGAAGACCGCGCGGGCGATCAACGCGGCGAGCGGCAACCGGCCGGTGGTGGTGCTCGCGAACCTGTCCGGGTTCGACGGCTCCCCCGAGTCGCTGCGCAACCTGCAGCTCGAGAACGGCGCCGAGATCGGCCGGGCGATCGTCAATTTCGACGGCCCGATCGTCTTCGTCGTGGTCTCCCGCTACCACGGCGGTGCCTTCGTGGTGTTCTCCGGCGCGTTGAACGAGAACATGGAGGTGCTCGCGGTGGAGGGCTCGTTCGCCTCCGTGCTCGGCGGTGCCCCCGCCGCGGCGGTGGTGTTCACCCGCGACGTCAATGCGCGCACCGCGGCCGATCCGCGGATCACCGAGCTCGAGGCGCAGCTCGCTGCGGCCGAGGACGGCGAGAAGGCCCGCCTGCGGGTCGAGCTGGCGACGCAGCGCACCGCGGTGCGGTCGGAGAAGCTCGGTGAGGTGGCTGCGGAGTTCGAGGCCATCCACAACATCCAGCGCGCCCAGCAGGTCGGCTCCGTGCATTCGATCATCCCCGCGGCGGGCCTGCGGCCGGAGATCGTCGCCGCCGTCGAGCGGGGCATGGCGAAGGTGCTCGCGCAGTAAGCAGCACGACCCCCGAAAGGGCCTCGCACCGATTGCCGGTGCGGGGCCCTTTCTCGTGCCCCGAGGAGCCCGTCACGGCCTCTGCCGGCCGTCCCCGGTACCTCCCCCGCCCGGGGCGGCTGTCCGACGCCCTGGGGACATCCGGTCGAGTCGGTCCGCTCGTGCCCACCACCCCCGGATCGGGGGGGCCCAGGCCCGAAAATCGTTGGATGGTGAGCAAGCTCACAGGTTTGAGGAAGTGGGGGTATGGGTACCGGATTTCACCGCGCACGACCCCGGTCGATGCCGCTACATGCACCCTGTTGGCACTCGGTGCTACCGAGCGAGCACGGTCGCTGCCGGACCGCTCCGTGGGCGCTCCCTATCGGATGCTGTTGTCATACAGTCGATTCGAACTCGATCACATCGAGTCTCCGACAAACCGGCTGCATGTACGACGTAGTCCTGACCGCCGGGTAGCATCGCGCGCCATTTCGAACCACCCTCCGGCCGTTGCGTTTTGTGGCAAAGGTCCCGGAACGGACATGCAGTCGGCCGGTAGGTGAACAACGGCCGAGATTCGACCGTAACTCCTTGCCGAACAACAGTATTCAATGTCGTTAGCGTAAGTCATGGCCCTGCACAAGATATTTGCCGTCGGACATGACACACCGGGCGCAATGCTGCATCATTGGTGTCGACAGGGGAGAACGAGCGGAGCATCTACGTGAATTCGGTTGGCAGGGGCGAATATCGCGGAGCGTGCAGGGGCGCTCACATCAGCATCGCGCGGTAGCAGCCACGCCGGCCGGATTCCGGGCACCGACGCTCGGGACACCGGTATCACCGGTCCGACACATCTGTACTCGACGGCATCCGTCGAGCTCGCCGCATTCGAGGGAGAACCGACATGACCAGCACCATCGAACCGTCGTCCCGCACCACCGCCGCCGGCACCAAGCTGCGGGGCCGGGTCGCATTCGTGACCGGTGGAACGCGCGGCATCGGCGCGGCCATCAGCCGCAGCCTCGCCGCCCAGGGCGCCACGGTGGCTGCCGGGTACGGCCGCAACACCGCCCAGGCCGACCAGTTCCTCGCGGGCATCCAGGCTCACGGCCAGGACGGCGTCGAGTACAGCGTGCACAAGGGCGACGTCGCGAACGCCGACGACTGCCGTCGCACCATCGACGAGGTCATCCAGCGGCACGGCCGTCTGGACATCCTGATCAACAACGCCGGCATCACCATCGACCGCACGGTGCTGAAGATGGAGGACGACGACTGGAACAACGTCATCGCCACCAACCTCTCCGGCACGTTCTTCCTGGCCCAGGCGGCGCTGCGGCACATGCTCGAGCGCGGCACGGGACGCATCGTCAACATCTCCTCGGTCATCGGCGAGACCGGCAACATCGGCCAGGCCAACTACGCGGCGTCCAAGGCCGGCATGTTCGGCCTGACCAAGACCCTCGCCAAGGAGGCCGCGTTCGCGCTGGCCCGCTCCGGCAAGCTCACCCCGGACAGCATCGGCGTCACCGTCAACGCCGTCACCCCGGGCTTCGTCGCGACCGAGATGGTCGAGTCCATCCCGGAGAAGGTCCTCGACCGCATCAAGAGCACCATTCCGGTCAACCGCCTCGCCGATCCCGAGGAGATCGCCCGCGTCGTGCACTTCCTCGCCGCCGACGCCTCGTCCTACATCACCGGTCAGGTGTGGGGCGTCAACGGCGGACTGGACATGTGACCCGGCCGTCCCGGCTCCACGAACTCACCCACGACTGAACGGCCCGGCACATGCAGCCCTTCGAAACGAACCGCCACGGGCGAATCGTCTTCCCGTCCAATTTCTTTCCCGACATCGACTTCTCGACCGTCACCGACGTCGAGCAGCTCGACTCCGTGATCCGCCGCGACTTCGACACCAAGGCGCCGACGGCCTCGGAGATCCTCGCCCGCCACACGCGGGGCGACTACCGCAACAAGGTCGAACTCCTGCGTGATGTCGCACTGAATGCGTACTGGGCCAACCGTTTCGCGCTCACCATGTTCGACAAGCGGCCGACCCGATGGGCCGACGTGCCGCGCACCCGCGACGACCTGTACATGCCGGTCCTCACGCCCTGGCCCGATCAGGAGAGCAAGGTCGCCGAGGTCGAAGCCGCCTTCCGGCAGCTGCCCGCCGGCTGGGACGACGCCGCCGAGGACTGCATCTTCGAGACCGTCTTCGACGTCTTCGCCGCCCGCAAGCACGTCGCGGGCGCCCTGCCGACGGTCAAGCCGACCGTCGCGCAGCTCACCGCCGACCCGAAGAACATGACGCTGCGCCTCGGCAGCTACGACCCGAACTTCCGGGTCTACAGCTACGACGAGATCCTCGACTGCCACGAGGACGTCCCCGCGCTCGAGGCGCTGCGGCGCTGGTCGATGGTGCTGCACAACCAGCAGCCCTGGGACCGCAAGCAGGTCGAACTCGTCGAGGTGGGGCAGCTCCGCGACGACGACTACGTCGTGGTGTTCCACCCCCGCGACCGGCACGTGCAGCGGTTCATCTCGCGGGTCACCTCGGGCCGGACCGCGCCGGCGCCCCAGCGCGCCGCCGTCGAGCCCGTCCCGCCGGCCACGCCGTACCCGACGATCGACGTGCGCCGCGACTTCGCGGTGCAGCCGCGCATCGAGGCGCTCGCCGTCGCGCACGGTGACGTGGTGTGCACCAACGAGGACCTGATCCGCAACTCGGCGTACAACTGGTCGGCCATGACCGCCGACGAGGTGACCGCCAAGACCGGGATCGAGCAGCGCCGCTACACGTCGGGCTCGTTCTCCGAGCTCGCCCTGCAGGCGGCCCGCGCGGCCGTCGAGAAGGCACAGGTCGGCCCGGCCGACATCGGGGCGGTGCTGGTGTGCACCTGCACCAGCGACCGGCTCATCCCCTCGCTCGCGACGTACCTGTCCGGCGAACTGGGTATCGCCCAGACGCACGCGTCGTTCGACCTGGTCGCGGCGTGCGCGGGACTGCCGTACGGGCTGGCCGAGGCGACCCGGATCCTGCAGCATATCCGTCGTCCCGTCCTCGTGGTCTGCGTGGAGAAGTTCTCCGACAAGATCGGCAGTGTCCGTCCGTCCCGGATGATCTTCGGTGACGGTGCGGCCGCGCTCGTCGTCGGCGTCGCCCCCGAGGGTGCCGAACCCGACATCGAGTACCTGCAGACCTACGCGAGTGGACCCACCAGCGAGGTCAACTCGATCATCTGGCCCAACCCGGACTTCGACAACGCGATCACGGTGTACGGGCCGGAGGTCAAGAGCCTCGCGGGCCGCTACCTCACGCAGATGCTCGACGAGGTCCGCGCCCTGCCCGGCCTCGACGAGAGCGAGTCGCTGCTCGACGACATCGATCTGGTCGTCCCGCACCAGGCGAACAAGACGATGATCATCGACCTGGCGGCGAAGGCCGGACTCGCGGCGGACCGGCTGTACTTCAACATCGAGCAGGTCGGCAACGCGTCGTCGGCGAGCATCCCGCTCGCAATCCACGACGCGGTCCGCGACGGCGTCATCACCGAGCCCGTCCGGATCTTCGCACCCGGCTTCGGTGCCGGTGCCGTCGCCGGCTACTCGGTGATGCGGATCGACCCGGCGGTCGTGGCGATCGCACAGTAGCCGGCCCGGCTACCCGCGCGGCCCCCAGTCGTCCGCTGCTGCAATCGCAGTGGCGGACGACTGGGGGCCGAGC
>NZ_AJFC01000032.1:0-38779 GCF_000256505.1 Rhodococcus sp. P14
GGCGCTCTGCTACGGCAACGTGCGGACCCAGTCGACGATCGCCCTCGCGACCTCGTGCGGAACCTCCGGGATCAGGGCATGTCCCGCACCGGGAACCAGCACGACGGTGACCCGGTCGGCGCCGAACTCGTCCGTGAGCTCCGCCCGCGTCGACGCCGGACGGAACACGTCGTCGCCGGCCTGCACGTCCAGCAGCGGCGACGGCGCGACCGGCCACCAGGATTCCTTGTCGGTGGCGGCCATCGCGCGGCGCTGCGCGACGATCGCCTCCGGCCACCAGCCGTCGAGCCAGACCGACGGGTCGTGCCCGTCCGCGAAGAACACCGCCCGCAGGTGCTCGAGCCGTTCGGAATCCGGCAGCGACAGGTCGGAGCACTTGGCGACGCGCTCGGTGAGCGAATCCGGAAATCGACGGGCACCCGCGGCGAGAATCGCGACCCCACGCACCAAATCGGGTCGATCCGCCGCGAGGACCCGCGCGACGTAGTGGCCGAAGGCGTGCCCGGCGAGGACGGCCGGGCCCGCACCCAGCCGCTCGATCACCTCGGCGACGTCGCGGGCGAGGTCGTGCAGGTCGAGGTCGTCGAGCGGACCGCGACTCGTGCCCACGCCGCGCGGCTGGGGCCGGATCGCACGGAACCCGGCCTCGGCAAGGTCCCGGGCGATCGGTGCGAACTCGTACGTGTCACGGCCGAGCGACGGCAGCAACACCACGGCCGGTCCGGTTCCGTCGACGAGCACTTCGAGGTCGACGTCGTCGAACGCGACCCTGCACACCTCGGTCATGGGATCCACCCCTTCCGGATGAGAATCTTCTCATCCCTCTCTCATTCGCGCGTCACGCCGCGGCCGCACCGTGGAGTCATGCGAACAGTGTGGACCGCCGCGATCGCCGTCGCCGCCGCCGTGGGCGTCGGTCTGCTCGCCTGGCTGACGTTGCGGCCGTCCCCGCCGTCGGAGCCGATGCCCCGCTCCCCCATCGTCGCGCCCGCCGTCGTCGCGCCGGCTCCCAGCCCCTCCGCGCCGGCCGAGCAGTCCCGCGGTTCTGCCCCCACCGTGCCCGGTGGGCTGGTCCCGCCCCCGCCCGCCGACGACCGGGACGACGACCATCGGGACGACGACCATCGGGACGACGATCAGGACGACCTCGACGACGACTGGGACGACGACCTCGACGATCGGGACGGGTAGGATCGCCACGTGAGTCCGGGCCGGTCGCTGCCGAGCATCCGGCGACCTCGATTCCGCAGCGCACGTACCCGCATCACCGGATGGGTCCTGCTGCTGGTGCTGTGCGCACTGGCCGTCGTCAGCGGCCTGACGTGGCTACTGATGATCCGCTCCATCGACCAGCGCATGCTCGACTCGCTGCGCACCGAGATCGCCGAGTTCACCGCGCTGACCGAATCGGGCGTGGACCCCGCCACCGGTGCGCCCTTCGCGAACGTCGCCGACGTACTCCGGGTGGTCATCACCTACAACCTCGCGCGCCCCAACGAGAAGTTCCTCGGCTACGTCGACGGGCAGTTCCGGTTCCAGAGCCGGGAGCAGGCACCGATCCGGCTCGCCGAGGACGCCGGATTCACCGCGGTCGCCGGATCGGTCACCGCGCCCCAGGAGGGCTCCTACGAGAGCGGTGCGGGCGAGGTCCTGTACCTCGCCGTGCCGGTCGGGCTCGACGGCGACCCCGCCCGCGGAGTCGTCGTCGCCGCGTACTTCGCCGACCAGGAACGCGAGAGCGCAGCGGACACCGCCCGGCTCATGGTGCTCGGCGGTGCCCTGACCGCCCTGGCCGCGGCCGGCGCCGCCTGGCTGCTCGCCGGGCGGATCCTCGCCCCGGTCCGCAACATCACGGCCACCGCCCAATCCATCACCGACACCGACCTGTCCGGCCGCATTCCGGAACCACCGGGTCCAGGGGACGAGATTTCCGCTCTGACAACGACTCTCAATGCGATGCTCGACCGGGTCGAAACCGGAGTCGCGGCACAGCGTCGCTTCCTCGACGACGCGGGTCACGAACTGCGCACGCCCATCACGATCGTGCGCGGACACCTCGAGGTCATGGATGCCCAGGACGCCGAGGACGTGCGCCAGACCGTCGCGCTGGTGGACGACGAGCTCGAACGCATGAACCGGATCGTGTCGGACCTGTTGCTGCTCGCGCGGGCGGAACAGCCGGCATTCGTCCGGCCGCACCGGGTCGACGTCGCGGAGTTGACGGCGGAGATCTTCGACAAGGCACGTCGTCTCGCCGACCGGGACTGGCGGCTCGAGACGTCGTCGCCGGTGTCCGTCGAACTGGACGCGCAACGCATCACGCAGGCCGTGCTCGCATTGGCGGACAACGCAAGTCATCACACCGAGCCGGGCGACCGCATCGGCCTCGGAACACAGTTCTCCGACCGCGAGCTCCGCTTCTGGGTGTCCGACACCGGCTCCGGAATCGACCCGGCAGATCAGGCCGTGATCTTCGATCGGTTCGCGCGGGGCGACTCGGGCAGCGTCCGCTCCGAGGGCGCCGGACTCGGCCTGTCCATCGTGCGTGCCATCGCCGTCGCGCACGGCGGCCGGGTCACCGTCGGCAGCGTGCCCGGCCAGGGCTCCACGTTCACCGTCACCGTTCCCGTCGAGCCCGTCGCCACCGGGCCGGACGCCGCAGGAGAGTACCCATGAGCAGGATCCTGATCGCCGAGGACGAGCAGCGCATCGCGTCCTTCATCGAGAAGGGCCTGCGCGCCAACGGATTCAGCACCGAGGTCGTCGCCGACGGGGTCACGGCGTACGGGCGGGCACGCAGCGGCGACCACGACCTGATGGTGCTCGACATCGGGCTGCCGCAGATGGACGGCTTCGCGGTGCTGGCCCTGCTGCGACGCGACGGCTCGACCCTCCCCGTGATCGTGCTGACCGCCCGCGACAGCGTGCAGGACGTGGTGGCGGGCCTCGAGGGCGGCGCCGACGACTACATGCCGAAGCCGTTCAAGTTCGAGGAACTCGTGGCCCGGATCCGATTGCGGCTCAACCCCGATCGCGGCGCAGAAACGACGGTGCTGCGCAACGGGGACCTGAGCCTGGACCTGCGGACCCGCCAGGTCGGGGTCGACGGGCGCACGGTCGACCTCTCGGCCCGCGAGTTCGCTCTCGCGGAGGCGTTCCTGCGGCACCCGGGACAGGTGCTGAGCCGGGAACAGCTGCTCTCGCAGGTGTGGGGGTACGACTTCGACCCCGGCTCCAACGTGGTCGACGTCTACGTGCGGTACCTGCGGGCCAAGATCGGCGCCGGACGTATCGAGACGGTGCGCGGGATGGGCTATCGACTGCTCGCGCCCCCCTGCCCTGCCGGCGGCGCGGGAGGCGTCGGCACGCGGCCGCGCCCCCGCGCCGTCGATGACTCAGTCGTCGTCCCGGTCGTCGTCCCAATCGTCGTTGCCGTCGTCGTCTCGGTCGTCGTCCCGGTCGTTGCCGTCGTCGTCGAGGTCGTCACAGCGGTCGTCCCACGCCTCGAAGTGCTCCTCGACGTAGTCGGGGTACGCGTCGTCCCAGTCGTCGAACCACCCCTCGCAGGTGGTCACGTCGATCGCGGGCCACCCGTCCCCCGGCGGGACGACGACCGCGGCGGCACCGGGCTGGGGCGCCGACGTCGCCGGGACGCGAGGGGTGTCGTCGGAATCGTCTGCCGTCGCGACCCCCGCGGCACCGAGGGTCGCCGCCGCGGCGAGAGCGCCTACCGCGATCCACTTCCTGCCGAACTCCATGACCAACCTCCTGTCGGTGGTGCGCCCTGTTGCGCAACACCCACTCTCGATCCCGCGCGTGAAACCTCGGGGAGACCGGCATGAGGGAGTTCTCATGATCGAAAACCGGGGGGTGGGTGCTGTGCTGCGAGGCGCCGCACGGACAATCGATCGACCGCACGGATCCCCCGGTCCGTGCGTCGTCCCGAGAGAAAGAGACACGCATGAAGATTCGTCGACTCGTCGCCACCGCGGCCGGGTGCGCTGCCCTCGTCGTCGCCGCGCCGGCCACCGCGAACGCCTTCTCGCTCGCAGACCTGCTGCCCACCGGCTCCGCGGACTTCCTGTTTCCGCAGCCCGCGCCGCCGGCACCCGCCCCGGCACCCCAGGCCGCGCCGCCGGCTCCCGCCCCCGCCCCGGCGCCCCAGGCGGCCCCGGCCCCTGCGCCGAGCGCCGGCTACAAGAACTGCACGGAGGCGTGGAACGCGGGCGTGGCACCGCTGTACCGGGACGAGCCCGGCTATGCGCCGAAGCTGGACCGCGACGACGACGGCGTCGCGTGCGAGGTCGATCCCCGCTAGGACCGCCCTCCACGACAACGGGGGCCTGCGACCGTCGCCGGTCGCAGGCCCCCGTTGCAATATGCGGTGGTCGGAGCCGGCGCGGTGGTCAGAGCCAGCGCGGCGGTTGTTCGTCGGCGCCGGCGGTGAGTCCGACGGCGCCGCGCCCGGCGGCCCAGCGCACGACGGCGGCGAGCGGGCCGCTCACCTTCGCGGTCGTGGCGGCATCGTCGCGGACCGCGATCGGGGCGCGCCCCTCCACCTCGAGCACGAGACCGGCCCCGAGGTCCTTCCTGCGCCACATGCCCACGACGTCGTCGAGCAGCGAGTCGAGGACGACGGGCGGGAAGTCGCCGAAGCGCGCGCCGTTGCCCAGGTCCACCGCGTGGATCCACACCTCGCGGGTGCGCATCCACGCGGTCTCCTCGGCCGGCACCATCCGGCCCTGTGCGGTGCGGACCTGTGCCTGCCACGCCGATTCCGGCAGGTGCCGCCACTTCTCGTCGAGCCGGGCCACGGTGTGGGCGAACAGGTTCCGCAGCGCCGCGGCGTTCAGGGTGGCGCCTTCGGCGATCTCCTGGGCGCGCTGCTCGGTGGAGGCGTACATGGGTGTCTCGACGCCCGTGGCCGCCCAGTCCATGAGCCGGCACAACGCCGCGGCGTTGTAGCCGACGTGCGCGACGAGGTGCTTGCGGGTCCATCCCTCGAGCGCGGTCGGGGTGTCCAGCTCGTCGTCGGTGAGTTCGGCGAGCCGCTGGGAGAAGTACGCGGTGCCGCGCCGGGCGATCAGCAGCCGCTCGGACAGGTCGAGATCGTTGAACCCCACAGGCATGCTCCTACTTGACGACGGTCTTGTTGCGCACCGTACCGAGGCCCTCGATGCTGACCTCGACCGTCTCCCCGTCGCCGATGTAGCGGGCGGGCTTGCGGGCGTGCCCCACCCCGCCGGTGGTGCCGGTGATGATGACGTCGCCGGGCTGCAGGGTGACGATGTGGGAGATGTAGTCCACCAGCTTGGCCGGGGTGAACACCAGGTCGTCGGTGGTGGCCGACTGCATGACCTCACCCTCGAGCCGGGTCTCGATGCGGCTGCCGAGGGTGTAGTCGGTGCTCAGGAACGGACCGAAGCCGCTGGTCTTCTCGAAGGTCTTGCCCTGGTCCCACTGCAGCGTGCGGTACTGGTAGTCGCGCATCGTGTAGTCGTTGATCACCGAGTAGCCGGCGATGTACTGCTCGGCGTCGGCCTCGGACACCTGGTACGCCTGCTTGCCGATCACGACGGCCAGCTCGGCCTCCCAGTCGAGCTGACCGGCGGCGTACTCGGGGACGATCACGTCGTCGTAGGGGCCGGTGAGGGCCTCCTTGAACTTCGAGAACAGCGTCGGATACTCGGGCAGGTCGCGGCCCATCTCCTTGATGTGGGTGGCGTAGTTCAGGCCGACGCAGACGATCTTGCCGGGGTTGGGCACGACCGGCGCGTAGTCGGCGTCCGTCAGGTCGACGGTGCGGCCGGCGGCCTGCTCGGCGACGGTCTTCCAGGTCGGGTCGGCCAGCAGTGCGGACAGGTCGGCGTAGCCGTCGACGACGGTGGCGGTGGTGTCGGAATCGACGCGCACGGCGGCGGTGGTGCCGTCGAGGCGGAGGGTGGCGAGTCGCATGTCGGGTCAGGCTCCTTCGGAGATGTAGGTGCGGTTGAAGTGCAGGCGTTCGACGATGGGGGCGTCGGAGAAGGCGAACAGGTCGACGCCGCCGTCGGTCTCGAGCGACCACTCCACCCAGGACGGCACGACGATCATGTCGCCCTTGGTGACGTCGTGGTCGGTGCCGCCGAGGTGGAACCGGCCTTCGCCCTCGAAGACCTGGAACACGGTCGAGCCGACGTCGCGCCGGGTGCGGGTGTGGGCGCCGGCCCGCAGCCGGTGGAACTCGGCGCGGATGGTGGGCATGACGTCGCCGCCGGTGGTCGGGTTGGTGTACCGGATCGCGGCATGGCCCGGTTCGGGGGTGGCGGCGTAGCCCTCGTCCTCGAGGGCGAGCTGCTCGTTCAGCGCGGCGTCGGTGTACTTCCAGCGGTAGCACGCGATCGGCGAGCTGGCCTTGGCGTCGAGACCGACCAGCGGGCGCAGGCCCGGGTGCACCCACAGCCGCTCGGACCGGGAGACGTCGGGGGTGGACTCGTCGGTCACGCCGTCGGATCCGAACTCGAAGAACCCGGTGTCGGTGTAGTTGACGAACGGGATGTCGAGGCCGTCGATCCACGCCATCGGGTGGTCGGTCTCGTTGTGGTGCCCGTGGAAGTTCCAGCCGGGGGTGAGCAGGAAGTCGCCGCGGCACATGGCCACCGGATCGCCGTTGACCACGGTCCACACGCCTTCACCCTCGACGACGAACCGGAAGGCGTTCTGCGAGTGCCGGTGCTCGGGCGCGGTCTCCTTGGGTCCGAGGTACTGGATCGCCGCCCACAGCGTGGGGGTGACGTAGGGGACGCCGCCGAGTCCGGGGTTGGCCAGGGCGATGGCACGCCGCTCGCCGCCGCGGCCCACGGGGACGAGGTCACCGGCCCGCTGAGCGAGCGGGTACAGGGTCGACCACTTCCACACGAACGGCACGGCCTTCGACGTCGGCACCATCGGCATCAGGTCGCCGAGCTGGGTCCACAGCGGGTTGAGGTGCTCGGCCTCGAAGTCCGTGTAGAGCTGCTGCAGCTCGGGATCGGTGTTCTCGGTTGCGGTCATGACCTCTCCTCGTGAAGCGGGACACCTGCGGCGTTGCTCTCAACGTAGGTCGCCCGGTCCCGCGCCGCCCATGCAATTCTGCTATACGGAATCCGAGGTCCGATCCGTGCCGCATCGCCCCGCGTCACTCGATGTGCGCTACCTCGACCTCGATCCCCCGGATCGCGGTCCGCATCCGGGAGACGAGAGAGCCGTCGAGGTGCTGGCGGTAGCGCGTGATCGGCACCGCCGCCGTGAGCGCCGCGATCGCCCGCCCGTGCCCGTTGCGGACGGCGACGCCGAACGCGGCGACCCCCTCCTCCGTCTGCTCGACGTTGACGGCGAACCCCACCTTGCGGGCCGCCTCGAGCTCGGTGAGGAACACCTCGAACTCGCCGGGGGCGAGCCGGCGGTCCACCCCGTAGCCCACCGTCGGGCGCGGATCGACGTGCGGCTCCTCGGGCGGTCGCAGGTAGAGCTGCTCCAGCGTCTGTCTCGGCAACTCCGCCAACAGGATTCGACCACCGGCGGTGAGCTCCGCGGGAAGCACCTGGCCCTGCCGGTCGCCGACCCGCAGCATCGACTCGGATTCCGCGGAGTAGAGGAACCGGGCCTGCGACCCCACCCGGACGACGAGGTTGATCGTCTCGCCGGTCAGGATCGCCAGCGCCTCCATGTGCGGCCTGCTGAGGTCGGCGAGCTCGCGCGTCCAGCCCTGCTGTGCGGGCCCCACCCCCATCGCCGGCCCGGGATGGTAGCGGCGCTTCTCGTCCTGCACGGCGAACCCGCGGTAGACCAGCATCGAGAGCAGACGGTGGGCCGTCGACGGCGCCGTCCCGAGTTCCTCCGCGGCGTCCTTGAGCCGCAGCGCGCCGACGTCGCGGAGCATCTGCAGCAGCCGCAGCGCGTTGTCCACCGACTCGAGCGCGTACGACGGCCGGGTGATGGTCTTGGACGCCCTCTTCGGCGCCGACGGTTTTTTCTGCACAACAGAACTTTATTGCAGCGGCGGAGTGGGGCGCATCACGGTAGAAGCATGCACAGTTCCCCCGACGCCGTCGCCACCGGCGACCGCACGATCGTCCTGCATCGCGGGACAGCGCTCGCCGTGATCGTCTGCTGGCTGTTCGTCGTCTTCGACGGCTACGACCTCATCGTCTACGGCAACGTCATCTCGAGCCTCCAGGACGAGTGGGGCATCAGCGCCGCGACCGCCGGCACCCTCGGCAGCCTCGCCTTCCTCGGCATGATGATCGGCGCGGTGCTCGCCGGGCGCCTGTCCGACGCGATCGGCCGCAAGCAGGCCGTCATCGGCTGCGTCGTGGTGCTGTCGGTGTTCACCACGCTCTGCGCCGTCGCCACCGGCCCCATCATGTTCGGGGCGATGCGGCTGATCGCCGGCCTGGGCCTCGGCGGCCTGGTCCCCACGTCGAACGCGCTGGCCGCCGAACTCGTCCCGCCGCGATGGCGTGCGGCCGTCGCGACGATGATGATGTCGGGCGTGCCGATCGGCGGGTCCGTCGCGGCCCTGCTCGGCATCCCCGTCATTCCCCACTGGGGCTGGCGCCCGATGTTCCTGTTCGCCCTCGTGCCCCTGTTCGTCCTGGTGCCGTTGGCGCTGAAGTACCTGCCCGACACGCATTCCAAGACGGACGCCCCCACCGGCGGCGGCTTCCGCGAGCTGCTCGGGTCGCGGTTCCGGACCATCAGCGTCATGTTCGCTCTCGTCACCGTGGTGACGCTGCTCGCCTGGTACGGCCTGGGCACCTGGCTGCCGAAGCTCATGCAGAACACCGGCACCGACCTCGGCAGCGCCCTGACCTTCGCGCTCGCGCTGAACCTCGGCGCGGTGGCCGGCTCGTTCATCACCGCGTGGGGCGGCGTGCGGTTCGGCACCGTGCCCACGAGCATCGTCGCCGCGTTCGTCGCCGGTGTCGCGCTGCTCGCCCTGCTGCTCTCCCCGCCCACCGCGATCGTGTACGCGATCTTCGTGCTCGCCGGCGTCGGCACCCACGGAACGCAGTGCCTGATCATCGCGGCGGTGGCCTCCTACTACCCCGACCACCTGCGCGGCACCGCGCTCGGCTGGGCTCTGGGTGTCGGCCGGATCGGCGCCGTCGCGGCCCCGCAGATCGGCGGCTGGCTGCTCGCCGCCGGGCTGGGCGCGAACTCCAACTTCATCCTCTTCGCCGTGAGCGCACTGATCGCCTCGCTGCTGCTGACCGTCGTGTGGAAGCGATTCCCCGTCAGCGACGACGCGCCGCGCGGCCCGATCCTCGCCCACTGATCCACCCCTCATCCCGATACCGATCACAAGGAGTGTCATGTCCGATCTGAAGGACGCCCGGGTTCTCGTCGCCGGCGGCGGCATCGGCGGCGTCGCCAACGCCCTCGCCCTCGCCCTCCGGGGTGCCGAGGTCACGCTGTTCGAGCGCGCGTCGGAATTCGGCGAGGTGGGCGCCGGACTGCAGATCGGCCCGCACGGCTCCCGCATCCTCCAGGCGCTCGGCGTCTACGACGAGGTCATCTCCAAGGGGGTCCTGCCGAAGAACCTCGTCTTCCGCGACGCCGTCACCGCCGAGATCCTCACCAAGGTCGACCTCGGCCACGACTACCAGCAGCACTACGGCGGGGTGTACTTCGTCGTGCACCGTTCCGATCTGCACTCGGTGCTCGTCGAGGCCGCCCGCCGGGCCGGCGCCGACCTGCGCACCGACGCCGCCGTGCACGACGTCGTCACCGAGGGCGACAAGGTCCGCGTCATCCTCGAGAGCGGCGAGGAGCACGTCGGCGACATCGCCCTCGGCATGGACGGCCTGCACTCGCGGCTGCGCCCGAAGCTATCCGACGACAAGCCGGTCGGCTCCGGGTACGTCGCCTTCCGCGGCACGTTCCCGATGGACGAGGTCCCCCTCGAGGAGGAGATCGAGGACGTCGTCGGCTACATCGGCCCGCGCTGCCACTTCATCCAGTACCCGCTGCGCCAGGGCGAGATGCTCAACCAGGTGGCCGTCTTCCAGTCGCCCGCCTTCCTGCGCGGCGAGGAGAAGTGGGGCAGCCCCGAGGAACTCGCGCACGCCTACGACCACTGCCACGAGAGCGTGCAGACCGCGCTGAAGTACCTGTGGACCGACCGGTGGTGGCCGATGTTCGACCGCGACCCGATCGATAACTGGGTCGACGGCCGCATGATCCTGCTCGGCGATGCCGCCCATCCCCCGCTGCAGTACCTCGCCTCCGGCGCCGTGATGGCCCTCGAGGACGCCAAGTGCCTGGCCGACTACGCCGCCGAGGACTACCGGGGCGACAACGCCAACTGGCCGCAGATCCTGCGTGACGTCAACGCCGAACGCGCCCCGCGCTGCAACCGCATCCTCACCACCGGCCGCATGTGGGGCGACCTGTGGCACCTCGACGGCGCCGGCCGCGAGGCCCGCAACGAACTGTTCCGCACCCGCGACACGTCGAGCTACAAGTACACCGACTGGCTCTGGGGCTACAGCTCCAACCGCCACCGCTGACTCCCACCGTCGCCGGTCCGATCGCCCGAATGCGCGGGCCGAATGTCACACCGGTTCGATTGAATCGAACCGGTGTGACATTCGGCCACGGGCTCGTAGGCTGGCGCGCATGGGGTCACTGCGGGCTGCCGTCGTGGGTGGGGGGATCATCGGGGCCGCCACCGCGCGCGAGCTGGCGACGCACGGCGCCGACGTCACGCTGTTCGAGAAGGAGCCCCGGCTCGCCGCGCACCAGACCGGTCACAACAGCGGCGTCGTGCACGCCGGGCTGTACTACCCGCCCGGCAGCCTCAAGGCACGCCTGTGCCGGCGCGGGGTGCACCTGCTCGCCGAGTTCACCGCCGCCCGCGCCCTGCCGTACGACGAGTGCGGCAAGATCGTCGTCGCACTCGACGCGAGCGAGCTCGACCGGCTCGACGCCATCCACGAACGCGCCGTCGCCAACGGCGTGCCCGGGATCCGCCGCATCGGGCCGGAGGAGATCACCGACATCGAGCCGCACGCGCGCGGCATCGCCGCGCTGCACTCCCCGCACACCGCGATCGTCGACTACGTCGCGGTGACCACCGCCCTCGCCGACGACGTCACGGCGTCGGGCGGCACCGTCCGCCTGGCCACACCCGTCACGGCGATCCGCCCCCGCGGCGACGAGGTGCTCGTCGGCACCGGCACCGGCACGGACGGCTTCGACCTGGTGATCACGTGCGCGGGCCTGCAGTCGGACCGGCTCGCCCACGACGCCGGGGACCCCGCGACGCCCGCGATCGTGCCGTTCCTCGGCGACTACCACCTGCTGCGGCCCGACGTGGCCGGGCGGGTGCGCGGACTGATCTATCCGGTGCCCGATCCGCGGTACCCGTTCCTCGGGGTCCACCTGACCAAACGGATCGACGGGGCGATCATGCTGGGGCCCAACGCATTCCTGGCGCCGGGACGCGAAGCGTACGACGGCCGGTCGAGGTCGCTGCGGGACCTGCGCGACGCCGTGCTCTTCCCCGGCTTCCGCAGGTTCGCCGCACGCAACGTCCCGGCCGCGATGCGCGAGCTGCGCACGGCGGTCAGCATCCGGCGGTTCGTCGCCGAGGCCGCGAAGTACGTGCCCGGACTGACCGTCGCCGACGTGCTGCCGGGCCCGCGGGGGATCCGCGCGCAGGCAATGGACGCCGACGGCTCGCTCGTCGACGACTTCGTCATCACCGGGCACGGGCGGGTGGTGCACCTGCGCAATGCGCCCTCCCCCGGCGCGACGTCGTCGATGGCGATCGCCGAGTACCTCGTGGACGCGGCCCTCGAACGGGCGGGCCTGCGGACCTGACGCCCCGGTGTCACCGTCGCCAGAACAGGTGGTGGATCACGCCGCTCGGGCTGGGCACGACCTCGAGGTGGAACCGATCGAGCAGCTCGTCGGGCGACTCCCACAGGCGCACCCCGGCTCCGAGCTGCACCGCCGGTACGACCGCCACGTGCATGGTGTCGACGAGGTCCGCGTCGAGGAATTCCCGGATGGTGGTGGCCCCGCCCCCGAGCCGGACGTCCTTGCCCTGGGCCGCCTCCCGCGCCTGCGTGAGGACCGTGGCCGGGTCGCCGTCGACGAAGTGGAACGTCGTGTCGGACAGCGTGAACGACGGTCGCGGATGGTGGGTCAGCACGAACACCGGGGTGTGGAAGGGCGGTTCGCCGCCCCACCAGCCGCGCCAGTCGTGGTCCTGCCACGGCCCCCGTTGCGGACCGAACTTGTTCCGGCCCATGATCTCGGCACCGATGTTGCGGGCGAAGTCCCGCGTGAAGTAGTCGTCGAGGCCCCGGCTCCCGCCCGGATCGGTACGGTTGGGCCAGCTCGCGGTCGCGCCGGCCCACGCGAACATCGAACCGGGGTCCGCGTGCCCGAACGGCCGCTCGAGGCTCTGGCCTTCCCCGGCTCCGAAACCGTCCCCCGAGACGGCGAAGTTCTGAACCCTCACCAGCTGATCCACCGGGCACCTCCTGCACTGTCGACAGCATTGCACAGGTTCGGACTCCGCGAGGCGGGCAAACTCATCGGCGCACGAGGGATCCGTCCGTTCACACGACGTACGTCTCGAGCCACCGCTTCATCACGGCGGTGGCGTGCGCGAGCGTCTCGGGCTGCACCGACCGCAGGTCGGCGGCGACGGCGTCGGCCGCCCCGGCCCCGAGGGTCGCCTCCAGCGACGCCCGGTACTCGTCGATCGCGAGCCAGTCGGCCAGCTGGTCGGCATCGGCCTCGAGATGGAACTGCACCCCGTAGCTGCTCCCGTGCCGGAACACCTGGTTCGGGTAGGCCCGCGACGAGGCGAGCAGGGTGGCGCCCGGCGGCAGGTCGAAGGTGTCGGCGTGCCACTGCAGCACCGGGAAGGTGGACGGCAGCTCGCCCCACACCGGGTCGGCGGCCGAGGCGTGCGCGAGTTCCACCTCGCCCACGCCGACCTCCGGGACGGGGCCGGTGTGGACGTCGGCGCCGAGGGCCGCGGCGAGCAGCTGGGCGCCGAGGCACACCCCCCACACCGGAATGCCGGCGGCCACGGCCGCCCGCAGGTAGGCGATCTCCTCGCCGAGCCACGGCACCGTCGCGGCGTCGGCGACGCCCATCGGGCCACCCATGACCACGACGGCGGCGTAGTCGAGCGCGGCGGGCACCGGGTCGCGCCAGAGCCGCACGGTGTGGACCTGCACGTACTGCTCGAGCACCGGCAGATACGCGGCCGGGCCCTCGCAGTCGAGGTGGCGGAGTTCCAGGACGACAGGGTTCATCGCCTCAGCATGCCCGCTGCACGTTGCCCCGCGGGTGCCCGGAGCATGAACGTTCGGTGAGCGAACGTCGCCGTCGGTGCTCCCCCACCGACGACCGTCGCCGTGGTGCGATGGGGGAAGGCGGCCCGACGGGCGGGCCCGCGACGGAAGGATTCGACATGGCACGGATCGTGATCATCGGCGGCCACGGGAAGGTGGCCCTGCACCTCGAGCGGCTGCTCGCCGACGCCGGCGACGAGGTGACCGCGGTGATCCGCAACCCCGACCACGCCGACGACGTGCGCGCCGCAGGTGCGACGCCGGTCGTGGCCGACGTCGAGCACCTCGGCGTCGACGACCTCGTGCCGCTGCTCGAGGGGCACGACGCGGTGGTGTGGTCGGCGGGCGCGGGCGGCGGCAACCCGCAGCGCACGTACGCCGTGGACCGCGACGCGGCGATCGGGTCCATGACCGCGGCCGAGCGTGCGGGGGTCCGCCGCTACGTGATGGTGTCGTACTTCGGGGCCGGCCCGGACCACGGCGTTCCCGAGGACAACGGCTTCTACGCGTATGCCGAGGCGAAGGCGGCCGCGGACGCGCACCTGCGCGGCACGGACCTGGACTGGACGATTCTGGGCCCGAGCGCGCTGACCCTCGATCCGCCGACCGGCCGGATCGAGACCGGCCCGGACGCCGGCAAGGGACAGGTCTCGCGGGCGGATGTGGCGGCGGTCGCGGCCGCGGTACTGCACCGGCCCGCGACGGTGCGACGCACGATCGAGTTCAACAACGGGGACACCCCGATCGGGGACGTCCTCGACGCGCTCGGCTGAGCCGCCCTTGACGGACGCCGCGGGCGAGGCCGATCGTGGACACCGTCGGCAGTATCGCGGCTCGACGACAGGGGCACCACCATGAAGGTTCTCGTTGCGTACGCCAGCCGGCACGGCGCCACTGCCGGGATCGCGGAGCGGATCGCCGAGGTGATCCGGGCGGAGGGGCACACGGCGGACACGGTGCAGCTCCCGGCTGCGACCTCGGTGGACGACTACGACGCGTGCGTCGTCGGCAGTTCCGCGTACCTGGGGCACTGGGAGAAGGCGGCGAGCGCATTCGTCCGCGAGCACCGCGACGGGCTCGTCGCCCGCCCGGTCTGGCTGTTCACCAGCGGACCGCTCGGCACCGAGGAGGTCGACGAGCAGGGACAGAACGTGCGGGAGAGCGCGGCCCCGCGGGAACTGCCGGAGCTGACCGATGCGATCGCACCCCGGGAGCATCACGTCTTCTTCGGCGCGCTGGACCCGAAGACGCTCGGGGTCGGGGCGCGGGTGATGCGCAAGCTTCCGGCCGGCCGGAAGCTGCTGCCCGAAGGAGATTTCCGGGACTGGCAGGAGATCGAGGACTGGGCGCGGAGCATCGTCCGGGCGCTGGCGTGATCGCAGCACAGGAGGGCGCCTGGGACTCGGGCATGCCCTACCTGTGCGCCGGGACGGGCCCGCCCCTGCTGTTCATGCCCGGATTGTCGACTCACCACCGGCTGCCCCGCGGCTTCGACCGGCGCACCCAGCTCGCGCAGATCGCGCCCTGGACGACGATGCGGCGGGTGTGGTGGGTGAACCGCCGGCCGGGCCTGCCGCCGGGGACCACCATGGCCGATCTCGCCCGCGACTACGCGGTGGCGATGCCCGGCCGCTTCCCCGGTCCGGTCGATGTGCTCGGCGTCTCGACCGGCGGCAGCGTCGCGCTCCAGTTGGCTCTCGACCATCCGGAGCTGGTGCGCCGGCTGGTGCTCGTGGCCTCGGCGGCCCACCTCGGCCCGGGCCGCGACGTGCAGCGTCGGGCCGCGGCGGCCGTGCGGGCGGGGCACCCGCGGCGGGCGATGGCGGAACTCGCGGCGACGACAGGGGCGCGGCGATGGTCGCGCGCGCTGCTGTGGGTGCTGGGATGGCTGCTCGAGCCGTCGGGGGCCCGGCACGGGTACGACGATTTCCTCGTCGTGGTCGACGCCGAGGACCGGTTCGACGTGACCGCCCGGCTCGCCGAGGTGACGTGTCCGGTGCTGGTGCTCGGCGGTGACCGGGACGGGTTCTACGGCGCCGACCTGTTCCGGGAGGTGGCGGCCGCCGTGCCGCGGGGACGAGCCGTCGTCCGGCCCGGGGTGGGCCATCTGGGCGTGATGACCGGCGACCGGTGGGTGCGGGACGCGTCGAGCTTCCTCGACACGCCCGACGCGCCGGGCTTCCCCGAGACGTGGCAGCCACCCTCCGTCGCGGCCGGATAATCGGCACGTCCGGCGTGGCCGGATGATCATCGGGACAGGCCGGCGGAGGGAGCGCACGTGAAGGTACTGGTCGCGTACACGACGGCGTACGGGGCGACGCGCGGCGTGGCGGAACGGATCGCGCAGCGGCTCACCGAGGCCGGGCACGAGGCGGACCTGCACGATCTCGCCGAGCCGGTCGATCCGTCGGCCCATGCCGCCGTCGTGCTCGGCAGCTCGGTGCACAACGGGCAGTGGCTCGCTCCCGCCGCCCGATTCGCGGATCTGCATCGCGCGCACCTCGCGGGCAAGCCCGCGTGGTTGTTCTCGGTGCAGACCATCGGTGCGACGAGCGCGATGATCTCCGGGCGGCTCGCCGGCTGGGTGCGGCCGAAGATGAAGGAACCGAAGGTGGCGGCGGCGCTGCGGGCGACGGCGACGGTGCGCGAATACCGGGCCTTCGCGGGCGCGATCGAGCCGGAGCAGTGGCCGGGGATCGTGGGCCGGGTGGTGTTCCGCCTCGCCGGCGGCCGATACGGCGATCACCGGGACTGGGCCGACATCGATGCCTTCGCCGCCCGGATCATCCGGAATATCGACCGGCCGTAGCCGAAAATCACGTTTCCGGTCGACCTCGTATTTCACGCGAAAGGCACATTTCGGCTATTTTCCGGCGCATCTTCGCGCGGGTCCGGCAGAAATTCTATTTCACCGGCGGAACGCCCTGAACAGCGGCGATACACGACGATCGCCAAAACAGGTTGATCGGTATCTTCGTACGCCTGCGACACGCCCACGCCCCGTGTTACACAGGGAACGAACACCCGCACATCGAACGGAAGGACTCGCATGTCAGCGCAAATTCTGGAATTGCTCGGCTCCCTCGACCTCGGAGAAATCCTGAAGCGACTGCTGGACAGTCTCGGTAGTTGATCATCGGAGAAGCGAGGGTCCGCACACGCCCCGTGCGGACCCTCTCCCGTCGCAGCATCGAAGATCCGGGACCCGCCGACCCTCGAAGGTGACTCATATGCGCCGTGCGCGATCGTCCCGCTCGCGAACGACCGCGGCGCTGGCGGCCGTCCTGGCCGGGGCCGCCCTCGTCGTCGGTGCACCCGCGGCCGCCCAACCCGATCCCGGCGGCTCGTACATCCAGCGGGTCGAGGAGCACGGCGCCCGGCAGCGCACCCTGTTCGTGTATTCGGCGTCGATGCAGCGCGTGATCCCGGTGGCCGTGCTGACGCCGCGGAACACCGGCGCCCCACGCCCGGTGCTCTACCTGCTCGCCGGCGCGGGCGGCGGCGACGGCGGCACCCTCACCTGGCTCGACCGCACCGACGTGGCCGACTTCTTCGCCGACAAGGACGTCAACGTCGTGCTGCCGCTCGACGGCGCGTTCAGCTACTACACCGACTGGAAGCAGGACGACCCCGTCCTCGGCCGGAACAAGTGGACGACCTTCCTGACCCGCGAGCTGCCGCCGATCGTCGACACGGCTCTCGGCACCACGGGGGCCAATGCCATTGCGGGACTGTCGATGTCGGGAACGTCGGTCCTGAGCCTCGTGCAGTCCGCACCGGGGCTGTACCGCGGGGTCGGCGCGTTCAGCGGCTGCGCCCAGACCAGCACCCGTCCCGGCCGGACCTACGTCGAGCTCGTCGTCGAGGTGCGCGGCGGAGGCGACACCGACAACATGTGGGGACCCGAGGGCGATCCCGCGTGGGTGGCGAACGACCCGTACGTCAACGCCGAGAAGCTACGCGGAACACAGATCTACCTGTCCAACGGCACCGGGCTGCCCGGTCCGTACGACCGGCTCGATCACCCGAACGTCGGCGGCGACCCGGCGAACCTCGCCGAACAGGTCGTCGTGGGAGGCATCATCGAGGCCGCCACCAACGAGTGCACACACCAGCTGGCCCGCCGCCTCGCCGAGCTCGGCATCCCGGCCACCGTCGACTTCCGGCCCGTGGGTACCCATTCGTGGGGCTACTGGCAGGAGGACCTGCACCGCGCGTGGCCCATGCTCGGTGCCTCGGTGGGTGCCTGAGAGACACGACGGCGCCGACGCCCGGGATCGCCGGGCGCCGGCGCCGTCGCCGGCCGGAATCAGGCCTGTGGCGCCAGTTCCCGGGTGGACACCGGCGACGTGTCGGTCGCCGCTGCGATGGCTTCTTCGAACTCGCGGTGACCGGCCTGCGACCCGAGCTGCAGCGCGAGCCGCACCAAGAATCCTTCCCGGTCGGACGGATCGACCTGGTCGAGCGCGTCGGACAGGCCGAGCCAGACGTTCTCACGACGCTGCTCGTCCTCGGTGAGGATCTGTGCCGGGCGCGCGGGGACCGCCGGCCCCTCGGGGGCCGTGCCGGCGCGGAGTGCGGCGGCGACACCGGACAGGGCGCCGACCGGCACCCGGCACAGCAGCAGCCCGTCGGGCCGGATCACGAAGGCCTCGCCCGGGGTGGCGCCGAGCGCCTCGGCCAGATCGGGCGCGTCGAGCACCGTGACATCATCGGAACCGTCGGCACCGGAACTATCGGCACCGACGACGACGGCACGCACGCTCTCCGGCGCCAGCGCGGCGGCGAGGTCGGCCGTGGCCGCCGCGAGCGCGGCGCTGCCGGCGGCGTCGAGCCCGAAGCCCACGACGGCGAACCCGGTGCCGCGCACCGCGTTGAGCGACGACTCGGTGCCGCCGCCGGCGGTGGCGACCCGCACGCGGCGGTCCTCGACGGGGTCGCCGGGCAGGACCCCGGTCAGGCCCTCCGCGACGGGCCAGGTCAGCGGCGACAGGCGGGCGTGGGTGGCGCTGGACTGGCGCGGGTTGATCAGTTCCCCGAATTCGGGGCGGTTCACGGCGAGCGCGAGCACGGCATCGCGGGTGGTGCGGTAGCCGTGGGTCCCCGGGGACATGATGAGGGTGGACTTGCCGGCGTTCGCGACGTTCTGCTCCCAGGCGTCGTGCCGCTCGATCGAGTACGCCTGCAGCAGCGCGCGATCGGCATTGCCGTGGACGACGGCGGCGAGCTGCCAGGCCAGCGTCTCGGCGTCCTCCATGCCGGAGTTCAGGCCGCGCACGCCGAAGATCGGCACGAGGTGCGCGGCGTCGCCGGCGAAGAGGAGGCGGTCGTGGGTGAACTCGCGCAGCGCGAGGGCGCGGGCGCTGTAGAACCCGTGCCACTCGAGCGTCCAGGGCAGGTCGTTCTGCAGCCAGTCCAGGTGCTTGGTGATACGGGCCCGGATGGCGTCCTCGCGGGTCTCGATCTCCGCGTCCTCGGACGGATCGAGCTGGTAGTCGATGCGCCAGATGTTCTTCGGCTGCTTGTGCATGATGATCGTCGAGCCGGGGTTGCTGGGCGGATCGAACCAGACCATGCGCTCGGCGGGCAGCTCCGACTCCCAATGGATGTCGGCGATGACGTAGCGGCCCTCGTAGTTGGTGCCCTCGAGTCGCAGACCGGCGAGCTCACGCATGCGGCTGCGGCCGCCGTCGGCGGCGACGACCCACGCGGCCCGCAGGTGGCGCTTGCCGAAGGCGGTGTCGACCTCCAGGGTCACCTGGTCGTCGTCGCGCAGGATGCCGGCGATGCTCGCCTGCCAGTGCAGGGTGATCAGCGGGTTCTGCTCGATGGTGTCGACGACGATCTGCTCGTACTCGGACTGCGAGACATTGATCATCGGCGGTCGCACGTCGAACTCGCGCTGCGGCATCCGGAAGTGCAGCACCTGCTGGTCACGGTAGAAGCTGCGGCCGCCGACCCAGGGCAGGACGATCTTCTCCAGCTCGGCGCCGAAGCCGAGACGTGCGGCGGCCTCGAGGCTGTGCCGGGAGATGCAGATGGCACGGCTGCCGAAGGAGACCTGGTCTGCCGCCTCGAGGATCGTCACGGGGATGCCGCGCTGGGCGAGGCCGAGGGCGACGGCCATGCCGACGGGTCCGGCTCCGACGACGACCACGGGCAGCGCCTCGGCGTCGGGTTGCATCGACGCGAAGTCGGAGGCGGGGTACTTGCGGGGCTGGTAGTAGGTCGACATGTCTCAGGCCACTTCCTGCTCGGACCGACGGGACTGCGCCACCGCGACCGCCGGGTCGTGCGGGTGACGGAGAAGGAGGATGCTGACCAGGCTGACGAGCGCGATCAGCACGAAGTACGCGGTGACGGCGAGCGAGGTGCCGAAGGCCGCGAAGAGGGAGGTCGCCACGATGGGGGCGAGGCCGCCGCCGAGGATCGCCCCGATCTGGTAGCCGAGCGACGCGCCGCTGTACCGGATGTGGGCGGGGAACAACTCGGCGAACAGGGCGGACTGGGGTCCGGCGCAGGCACCGAGGACGAAGCCGAGGGCGACCATCGCGACGAGCATCACGGGCAGCATCGCGGTGTCCATCAGCGGGAAGAACAGGGCCGCGACGATCACGAGGGCGCTCGAGCTGATGATGTAGACCCGGCGCCGGCCGATGATGTCGGACTTGTAGGCGCTGATCGCCATGCCGGCCATCCAGAACGGGCACGAGGCGATGAGCAGGAACAGCATCGTCGACTTGCCGAAGCCCAGCTCCGCTTCGCCGTACTTGAGGACGTAGACCATGTAGGCGTAGGCGATGCCGTTGGTGGCGACGAAGGTGCCGCCGGCGAGCAGCACGGTCTTCCAGTGCTTGACGAGGACCTCGGCGAGCGGGAGCTTGACCTCACCGGCCGAGTCGCGGCTGGCCTCGAAGTCGGCGCTCTCCTCGAGCCCGAGCCGGATCCACAGGGCGACGACGACGAGGACGGCGCTGAGCAGGAACGGCACGCGCCAGCCCCAGGCCGCGAAGGCGGCGTCGTCGAGGACGGCCGTCAGCGGCAGGAAGACGAGATTGGCGAGGAGGACGCCCGCGGGGACGCCGATCTGGGGGGCGGCGCCGTAGAGGCCGCGCTTGCCGCGCGGGGCGTTCTCGGTGGCGACGAGGACCGCGCCGCCCCATTCGCCGCCGACGCCGAGGCCCTGGACGAAGCGCAGGGCCACCAGCAGGATCGGGGCGGCGACGCCGATGGCGGCGTAGTTGGGCAGCAGGCCGATCGCGACGGTCGCGAAGCCCATCAGCAGCAGCGAGGTGACGAGCATCGACTTGCGGCCGACGCGATCGCCGAAGTGACCCATGACGATGCCGCCGATGGGCCGGGCCACGAAGCCGACGGCGAGGGTCGCGAAGGCGGCGAGGGTGCCGGCCAGTTCGGAGGTTCCGGGGAAGAACTGCGGCCCGAGCACGAGGGCCGCGGCGGTGCCGTAGATGAAGAAGTCGTACCACTCGATCGCGGTGCCGACGAAGCTGCCGAGCGCGGCCTTGCGGGCCTTGCGCTGCAGTACCTCCGGCGAGGGTGCCGGTGCGGTGATCGTCATGGATGCTTGCCTTTCACGATGCGGCCCGCGTCACGGCGGACCCGGCAAGCATGACCCCCATCACAAGCCGTTGAAAAGCTCAACTATTCGCGCTGGTTCCCCGGAAAATCCGTGGTACTCCGGGTCGGCGCAGGTCAGGGCCTCGCGGACGGTGCCCCGCCGGTGGACGCGAAGTGAATGAAGGCTCGTGTCACCCGGCTGAGCATCGAGTCCTGATGCCACGCGACGACCACGTCGACCGAATCCGGAACCGGGTCGACGAGCGGCCGGACGACGAGCGGAAGATTCTCGTACGTCACGTCGAGCGGGGGCCGCTGCAGCAGCAGGGTCCACCCGAGTCCACGGCCGACGAAGGCTCGCGCCGTCTCGTAGTTGGAGGTGCGGTAGGCGACGCGCGGCGCGAACCCCGCGCCCCGGCACACCTCCATCGCGTGGTTGCTGCTGGGCGGCGCGTCGAGCAGCACCATCGGGTCGTCGCGCAGATCGGCCAGCCGCACCGGACCGTCCCCGCCGGCGAGACGGTGGTCGGAGCCGAGCAGCACCGTCGGCTCGCGCGTCATCAGGGTCGCCTTGCGCCATTCCGCGGACAGTTCGAGGTCGTAGACGATCGCGAGGTCGAGTTCGCCGTTGTCGAGCTGGGTGCGCAACCGGTTCTGGGTGTCCTCCCGGAACTCGACCCGCGCCCGCGGGAAGCGCTGGGTGAATCCGGCGAGCAGCGCGGGCAGCACCGTCGGTCCGAGGGCGGGATAACACCCGATGGCGACGGGTCCGGCCACACCGCCGCCCGCGCCCACCGCGTCCGCCTGCAGTTCGCCCGCCTGGTGCAGCAGCACGCGGGCGCGGGCGAGCACCGCCTCCCCCATCGCCGTCAGCTGCACGCCCCGCGCCCGCCGTCGCACGGCCAGCTGCGTCTGGAGCGACTTCTCGAGGTCGGTGAGCGCCGCGGACAGCGCGGACTGCGACAGGTGCAGCCGCTCGGCGGCGCCGCTGATCGTTCCCGTCTCGGCGACGGCGACGAACGCCGCCAGCTGACGCATGGTGAAGGTGGGAACCGCGTCGGGCCGGGTCATGCAGGCAACGGTATCGAGCGGGAGCCTTCCGTCCCCAGCGGGAGGTTGTCGCCGGTGCCACTCGACGGATGGCGCAGCGACCGCCCGGTGGTCGCGGCAACCTCCCGCTCCTCGGGTCCGCGCCGGTCCGGCGGGTGCGCAGCAGCAGCGCGACATCCCGATCTCGACTACGCGCGGCGGGACCGGGCACCGGTGCGGTGCCCGGCCCCGGGTGACGCGGATCAGGCGCTCAGGTCGACGTCCTTGCTCTCCTTGACGAACAGGGCCAGGACCACGGCGCTGAGGGCGCACCCGGCGACCAGATAGACGATCACGCTGCCGATGGAGCCGGAACCGGCGTACAGCGCGGCGACGATGACCGGGGTGAAGCCGGCGCCGAGCAGGCTGCCGATCTGGTAGCCGAGCGACGCGCCGGTGTAGCGGGCGCGGGTGCCGAACTGCTCGGCGAGGAACGCCGGCATGGGACCGAACGTCAGCGACTGCAGGACCGAGCAGGCGATCACGAAGGCCAGCACGACCAGCAGGAAGTTGCCGGACGAGGCGAGCTGGAACAGCGGCCACGCCAGGACGACCATGCCGACGAAGCCGGTCATCATGACGGGCTTGCGCCCGTAGGTGTCCGACAGCCGGGCGGCGCCGAGGATGCCGAAGATCGCGACGAACTGGCAGATCGCGAAGGCGTTGAGGCCGGCCGAGCGCGACACGCCGTTCTCGGCGGCGTAGCTGATCACGAACGTCGAGAACAATGCCTGGATCACGAAGGGCGCGGTGCACACCAGTCCCGCGAGGATCAGGGTGCGGGGGGCCCGCACGATCGTCAGCAGCGGGATGGGTTCCTTGGTGTGGGACTTCTTCTCCTCGGCGGCGCGCAGGGCCTCCTCGAAGACCGGGCTTTCGGCGATCCGGGCCCGGACGAACAGGCCGACAGCGAGCAGGACCGCGGAGAACAGGAACGGGATGCGCCAGCCCCACGAGAGGAAGTCGTCCTCCGGCAGCTGGGCGGCGAGCGAGAGGGCGACCGTGCCGAGCACGGCGCCGGTGGGTCCGCCGGCGTTGGTGAACGCCGCCGCGAAACCGCGGTTGCGGCCCTTGACGTGTTCGAGCGACATCAGGGCCGCCCCGCCCCACTCGCCGCCGATCGCGATGCCCTGCACGGCGCGCAGCAGGATCAGCATCACCGCGCCCCAGGTGGGGATCGCCGGGACGAGGCCGATGAGGAACGAGGCGACGCCCATGATCGTCATCGACAGCATGAGCATCTTCTTGCGGCCGACGCGGTCGCCGAAGTGGCCGAAGACGATGCCGCCGAGCGGACGGGACAGGTAGCCGATGGCGAACGTCGCATACGAGGCGATCAGCGCGAGGCCGGGGCTCAGGTTCGCGAAGAACACCGGACCGAACACGAGCGCGGAGGCGGTCGCGTAGAGGATGAAGTCGTAGAACTCGACGGTGCTCCCGAGGTAGCTCGAGAAGACGACGCGACGGATGTCCTTGTTCCGCTCCGCCGGTGCGGCGACGGCCGTGCGTTCTGGGTCAGCGAGGGTCATGGTGGGTCCTTACTTTGCGAGGACGATGCTAGATCCGGTCGGCGGTGCCGCTCAGAAGGGGTAAGCGGGCACGTCGCGGCTGACGGTGATCCAGCGCGACTCGGTGAACGCTTCGATGCTGTTGGCGGCACCGCCGAAGCGGGCACCGTTGCCGGAGGCGCCGAGACCGCCGAACGGGATGTTGGCCTCGTCGCCGACGGTCTGGTCGTTGATGTGGGCGATGCCGGTGGGGATCCGGTCCGCGAGCGCGAGACCCTTGCCGACGTCGCGGGTGAAGATGCCGAGCGAGAGCCCGTAGTCGGTGTCGGTGGCCAGCGCCACCGCCTCGTCGAGGGTCGAGAACTTCACGACCGGAGCGACGGGCCCGAACACCTCTTGGGCGTAGGCGGGCGCACCGGCCGGGACGTCGGCGAGGACGGTGGGCCGGTAGAACAGGCCCTCGTAGGTGCCGCCGGCGACGAGCCGGGCGCCGGCATCGACCGACGCGGTGACCAGGGCATGAATCTTCTCGAGCTGACCCTGGTCGATGATCGGCCCGAGCGCGACCTGCTCGGTGACGGGGTCGCCGACGGGCAGTGCCTCGGCCTTGGCGGCGAGCTGGGCGACGTACTCGTCGTAGACGGACTCGTGCACGATGTGCCGGCCGGTGGTCATGCACACCTGGCCCTGGTGCAGGAAGGATCCGGCGGCACCGGCCGAGACGGTGGCGGCGAGGTCGGCGTCGTCGAGCACGACGATCGCGGAGTTGCCGCCGAGTTCGAGGTGGACCTTCTTGAGGTTGCGGGAGGCGGCGGCACCGACGGCCCGGCCGGCCGGGGTGGAACCGGTGAAGGAGATCACCGGCACCCGCGGGTCGTCGACGAGCGCGGCGCCGACGTCGGCGCCGGCGGGCAGCACGGACAGCACCCCGGCCGGCAGGCCCGCCTGCTCGAAGATGCGGGCGAGCGCCACGCCGCCGCAGACCGCGGTACGCGGGTCGGGCTTGAGGATCACGGCGTTGCCGAGGGCCAGCGCCGGCGCGACGGAACGGATCGCGAGGATCAACGGGAAGTTGAACGGCGCGATGACACCGACGACCCCGACGGGGACCCGCTTCGACATGCTCAGACGCGGTGCCTCGCTGGGCAGGATCTCGCCGAGCGCATGGGAGGGCAGGGCCGCACCCTCGTAGCACTCCTGCGCCGCGACGTGCGTCTCGAGCTGCGCCTTGGGACGCAGGGAGCCGGACTCGCGCATGATCCAGCGCTCGATCTCGTCGGCGTGCTGCTGCCACAGGACGCCGGCCCGGCGCATGACCGCGGCACGCTCGGTGTGCGGGCGGGCCGCCCAGTCGCGCTGGGCCGCGACGGCACGGTCGACCGCGCGCTCGAGGTCCCCCTCGTCGGCGAGGCCGGCGCTGCCGAGCGTCGCGCCGGTCGCCGGTTCGACGACCTTGATCTCACCGCCCCCGCCGGGGGTCCAGTCCCCGGTGAAGATTTTTCCCTGCCAGATGGATTCGTCGAGAAGGGCCATCACGAACTCCTTGTGTACGGGTGCCGGACCGGCCGGCGGGCGACGCGGGACGCGGCGGGCGCGATTGCGGGTGAAGGGACGGCCGAGACGGCCGGACAGTGCGGGCCGCACGGTGCGGGCTGGGCGCTCGCTCGGTGGAGCGAGCTCTCCGTTCGGCCCCTGAAGTATGGGTCACGTCACATTGACGTGAAAAGCAGAATTAGCCGGTGATATTCCCCAGGTCTGCTCAACAACGGCGACATGCGGGACCGCGGGCGGCACCGGAGCCGGTCGCCGCCCGCGGATCGGCCGAGTAGGCAGGTCAGGAACTCGGCACGGCCGGGCCGAGAACGCCCCAGGTGCGCAGGATCTCATCCGGATCGTCCTGCCCGGGTACGGGCGGGGCCGTGGGCCGCCCCGCCGGTGTACGCGAGAAGCGGGGCGCGGGCGCAGGTTCGGGGTGACCGTCCCGGTACAGGAAGGTGCCCCGGGCGGTGAGGTGTGCGTCCGCGGGCGCCTCGGTCATCGAGAGGATCGGCGCGACACACGCATCGGTGTCCCGGAAGATCGCCGCCCACTCGTCGCGGGGGCGGGTGGCGAACACGCCGGCGATCCGCGCGCGCAGCTCCGGCCAGCGCCGGCGGTCCCACTGCCCCGGCAGCGCACCGTCCGCGTCGAGGCCGAGGCCCGCGAGAAGCCGCGCGTAGAACGGCGGTTCGAGGGCCGCGACCGCGACGTGCCGCCCGTCGGAGGTCTCGTACACGTCGACGAACGGTGCCCCGGAGTCGATGAGATTGGTGCCGCGCTCGTCGTTCCATGCGCCGCCGGCGAGCATCGAGTACGGGTTGGCCATCAGGTGTGCGACGCCGTCGACGATCGCGGCATCGACGACCTGACCGCGCCCGGAGCTCTGCACCTCCCACAGGGCGGCGAGAATGCCGGACACGAGATACATTGCGCCGCCGCCGAAATCGCCGACCAGACTGAGGGGCAGCTGTGGCGGTCCCCCGGCCCGGCCGATCGCGTGCAGCGATCCGACCAGGGCCTGATAGGTGGGGTCGTGCCCGGCACGCTGCGCGAGGGGCCCGTCCTGCCCCCAGCCGGTCATCCGGCCGTAGACCAGTTTCGGGTTGCGCGCCCAGCAGTCCTCGGGGCCCAGACCCAGGCGCTCGGTGACGCCGGGCCGGTAGCCCTCGATCAGCACGTCGGCCTTCTCGGCCAGCGCGAGCACGGTGGCGAGCCCGTCGGGGTCCTTCAGGTCGGCGGCGATCATCCGTTTGCCGCGCTGGAGGGTGTCCAGCCGCGGGTCGATGGGCATGGTGAACCCGGCGCCGGTGCGTTCGACGCGCACGACGTCGGCGCCCTGGTCGGCGAGGAACATCGCGGCGAACGGCGCGGGACCGAGTCCCGCCAGTTCCACGACCTTCAGTCCGGCCAGCGGGCCCTGCCGAGATTCGGTCATCGTGATCTACTCCTGCAGGTGAGGGTGCAGCCGGCGGCACACGACACGGCCGCCGGCCAGGGGTTCGTTACCGTCTAGACTCCGACGAGTTCGCCGACGGTGACGGTCTGCTTGCCCTCGGTGATGTGGGCGGCGATGAACTCCTCGTTGAGTTCGATCCCGAAGCCCGGCCCCTCGTTCGGGTAGAGCTTGCCGTCGGCGAAGACCGGGACGTTCAGGGCGATGTCCTGCGTGATCGTCTGCTCGGCGTTCTCCCACTGGTTGTTGATGATCAGCGGACCGAGGTTCTCGTGGGTGAACTGCGACGCCCAGTTGTTGGCGATCATCAGGTGCGCCGAGGGGCTGGCCTCGAGACCGGAGCCGATCATGCACCCGCTCATGACGGCCATGTCGGCGAGGCGGGCCATCGTCAGCCAGCGCTGCGCCTTGAGCAGGCCGCCGGCCTTCTGCATCTTGATGAACAACCCGTCGGCCGCGCGACGTTCGATGATCTCCCGGATGTTGTGCAGCTCCTGCGCGGACTCGTCGGCGAAGATCGGCGTGTCGATGCGGGTGCGCAGGCGCGCCATGCCCTCGATGTCCCAGTGCGGGACGGGCTGCTCGATGCACTCCATGCCGTACCGGTCGAGCCGGCGCATCGTCTTCAGGGCCTGGTCGTAGTTCCAGAAGCCGTTGGCGTCGACCACGATCCGCGCCGAGTCACCGAGTGCGGCCCGGACCTCGCGGACGTTGTCCACGTCGTGGTCGGAGTTGCCGTCGGACTTGAGCTTGATCAGGCAGAAGCCGTTCTCGTGAGCCTGGACGGCCTCGGCGACCACCTGGTCGACCGGTCCGGCGGACGCGACCCAGCCCTGCACGGAAGCCTCGGCGTTCTTGCCGCCGAGCAGCTGGTACACCGGTACGCCCAGCGCCTTGCCCTTGAGGTCGTGCAGCGCGAAGTCGACGAGCGCCTTGGCCTGGTTGTTGTCGCGGACGAACGTGTCCATCTGCCCGACGATCTTCTCGATGTTGAGCGGATCCTGGCCGATCAGGAATGCCGGGGCGATGTGGTTCGCGATCATCGCCGTCATCGACTCCTGGGTTTCCCCCCGGTACCAGGTGGAGGTGTCGCCGCTGTCGCCGTAGCCGACGATTCCCTCGTCGGTGTGCAGCTTCAGCACGACGGAATGGATGTGGGTGATCCGGGTTCCCGGCATGATGAACGGCTTGACGAGCGGGGTGGAGACCGGGATCAGTTCGACCTTGGTGATGATCATGCGACGTGCTCCTGAGCAGACGAAGGAATGACGGTGGCGCCGGCGTCGGCCAGAGCCGTGAGTTCTGCGGTGTCGAGGCCGGCCTCGCGGAGGATCTCGACGGTGTGCTCGCCGACGAGCGGAGCGCGGCGCTCGATCGTGCCCGGGGTGTGGGAGAGCTTGGCAGGGATGCCGGGGACGGTGACCGCGCGGCCGTCGTGCGGGTGCGTGACGGTCGGCAGCATGTCGCGGGCCCGGAAGTGGGGGTCCGCGAAGATGTCCGCGGCGTCGAGGATCGGGCCGAGCGGCACCTTGCCGCCGAGCAACTCGACGAGTTCGGCGACGGTGTGGGTGCGGGTCCAGGCGTTGACCACCTCGTAGACGGCGTCGCGGTTGAGCCACCGGTCGTGGTCCGTGGCGAACCGGGGGTCGTCGACGAGTTCCGGCTGACCCATGACGGCGGCGAGCTTGGCCCACTGCGGATTGTGCGGGGCGCCGAGCGCGACGACGCCGTCCTTCGCCTGCACCGTGTCGAACGGCGCGAATCCCTGCAGCTGGTTGCCGAGCGGCCCGGGGACCTGACCGGTGTGGCCGTAGGTGTTGACCACGACCTCGGAGATCGCGAGCACGGCGTCGGCCATGGCGACGTCGACGTACTGGCCCTGCCCGGTGCGCTCGGCGTCCCGCAGCGCGGCGAGGATGCCGAACGCGGCGAACAATCCCGGAACGGTATCTCCCACACCGGATCCCACCCGGACGGGGTGCGCGGCGTCGGTCCCGGTGATGGACATCAGACCGCCCATGGCCTGCGCGACGATGTCGAAGGCCGGCCAGTCCCGGTAGGGGCTGTGCCCGCCCGTCTTGTCGCCGAAGCCGCGAATCGAGGCGTAGACCAGGCGGGGATTGCGGGCCGCGAGGGTGTCGTAGTCGAGACCGAAGCGGTCCATGACGCCGGCGGTGAAGTTCTCGACGACGATGTCGGCGTCGTCGATCAGGCGCAGCAGTACGTCGCGGGCCTCGGGCTTCTTCAGGTCCAGCACGAGCGACCGCTTGTTGCGATTGGCCGACTGGAACACCCCGCCGTAGTCGCGGGGTTCGTCGTCGGAGGCGAACGGGCCGGCGTAGCGGAGGAAGTCGCCGCGCGGCGGCTCCACCTTGATCACGTCGGCGCCCTGGTCGGCGAGCAGCGACGTGCAGAACGGCCCGGCGAGGGCCTGGGTGAGGTCGACGACCCGCACCCCGTCGAGGGCGCGGCGGGCAGTGGTGTTCATGCGGTGGCCTCCCGCCCGAGCAGCGCGCGGCCGATGACGACCTTCTGGATCTGCGGGGTGCCCTCGCCGATCTCGAGGCCGAAGACGTCGCGCAGCATGGCCTGCAGCGGCAGTTCCTCGGCGAAGCCGCTGTGGCCGTGGGCGACGATGCAGTCCCGGATGGTCTGCAGCGAGACCTCGGTGGCGTAGAGCTTGGTCATCGCGGCCTCCTTGGTGAAGGGCTTGCCGGCGTCGGCGAGGGAGAGGGCGCGGTAGGTGAGCCAGCGGGCCGCCTCGAGCTTGGTGGCGTTCTCGGCGATCGGGAAGGACACCCCCTGGAACGAGGAGACCGGCCTACCGAATGCCTTGCGGGACTTGACGTAGTCGATGGTGATGTCGAGGGCCTTGCGGGCGACGCCGGTCGACATCAGGCCGATGACCGAGCGGGTGTAGTCGAATTCGCTCATGACGAGCCGGAATCCGTTGCCGACACCACCGATGACGTACTCGTCCGGGACGAACACGTCGTCGAGGAACACCCCGGCCCGGCCGAGCGGCTTCCAGCCGGCGTCCGGGAACTTCTGCATGCTCACACCCTCGGCGTCGAGGGGCACGAGGAAGGCGGTGACGCCGGATTCCTCCGGGGTGGCGCCGCGGGCCTTGACGAACGTGATCATCGCCTTGGCGTGCGGAGCGAAGGTGATGGACGTCTTCTCGCCGTTGAGCTTCCAGCCGCCGTCGACCTTCTCTGCCTTGGCGCGCATGGCCATCGCGTCCGAGCCGCTGCCCGGCTCGGTCAGGCCGAGGGCGACGACGTGGCGGCCCTCGACGATGCCGCGCACCCAGTCCTTCGCGACCTCGGGGGCGAGGAAACGTTCGAGCAGCGGGCCGGTGAGGTTGTTCGTGTAGGCGAGCTGGGTGAGATAGAAGTTCGAGTAGGCCAGTTCCTCGTGGGCGATGCCGAGGTGGGTCTTGGTGAGCACCTCGCCGATGCGGCCCTGGCCGCCGTTCTCCTCGGAGACGCCGAGCCCGAGAAGGCCCTGCGCGGCCATCTTCTCGGCGAGATCCCACGGGAACTCCTCGCGGTGGGCGCGTTCGAGGTAGCTCTCGGCGTGCGGTGCCGCGAACTCTCGGACCCACTGGGCGAACTCCTCGTATTCCGGCGCGAAGAGAACCGGCGGGTGCAGGGCGTCCGTGGCAGACATGATCGATCTCCTCGAAGTGGTTGTGAATCAGCGCTTGTCGTCGGCGCCGGGAAGAACACCCGGGCCGCGCGCTGCCGATCAGCGCGTCGGAACCCAGTATGTCCGCAGTCACAACCCCAGAAAAGAACAAGAATGTGTTGATGGTTATGAGTAAATGTGTGGTGTGTCTTTCGGGCGGCCCTGGCAGCCCAAAGGAGACACCGCCTACAACTGTGGCACCCGGACCGTGGCGAAGGAGATGAACTCGCGCACCACACGGCTCAGGATCACGTCCGGGCGCCACGCGATGACCAGCCGCACCGGATCGAGCGCCGGCACGTCGATCGGCAGCAACACGATCTTCAGGCCCCCGTAGGTGCGGTTGACCTGCGGCTGGTGCAGCATGATCGTCCAGCCCAGGCCCCGGCCGACGTACGCCCGCACGGTCTCGTAGTTCGCCGACCGGTACTCGATCCGGGGCGTGAACCCGGCCCGTGCGCACACCTGCAGCGCGTGGGTCGATGCCGGGGCCGCGTCGAGCAGCACCATCGGTTCGTCCCGCACCGCCGCCAGCTCCACCGGGCCGGGCGTCGCCGCCAGCCGATGGCCCGCCGCGACGACCAGGGCCGGGCGTCTCGTCATCAGCGTGGCGGTACGCCAGGTCGGCGGCAGCTCGAGGTCGTAGGTGATCACCGCGTCCAGCGCCCCGCCTTCGAGGCGCTCGGCCAGCTCGTCGGCCATCGCCTCCCGGAACTCGAGTGACACCCGCGGATGCAGGTCGGTGAACTCGGACAGCATCGGCGGCAGGATCGTCGGCCCGACCGTCGTGTAGCACCCGATGGCGAGACGGCCGGCGAGCTCGCCGCCCGAACCGAGCATCTCGTCCTCGATCTCGCTCGCCTGCTGCAGGAGCGTCCGCGCCCGGGCCAGGAGCGACTCCCCGGCCGGCGTGAGCTGCACGCCGTGGGCGCGGCGGCGCACGCACAGCTGCGTCGAGAGGGCCTTCTCGAGTTCGGTGACCGCCAGCGACACGGCCGACTGCGAGACCAGCAACCGTTCGGCCGCCGCGCTGATCGTGCCGGTCTCGGCGACGGCGACGAAGGCGACCAGTTGCCGCATCGTGAAGGCCGGCGCCCGATCGCTGCTCATGAATCGATCATATGGGCGGTCCGCCCCGGGGCCGTCAGGCGTCGGGAGCGGTCGTCAGCGGCACGTCGCCGTCCGGCCGCCGGCGGGGCTCGGCGACCCGGTGCAGCCCCCGGCCCAGCTTGCCGACCCCGGTGGTGCCCGCCCCGACCGCCCGGCCGCCCAGGGTGCGGGCGCTGTCGCCCAGCGTGCGGGCACTGTCGCCCAGCGTGCGGGCACTCTCGCCGAGGGCACCGCCCGCGGCCCGGACCGGCTTGCCCAGCTCCACCAGGTTCTCGGCCACCGCCGGGTCCTCGGCCTCGAGAGCACGCTGCGCGGCGCTGCCGAACGCCGCGGCGACGTCGTCCAGGTCCGTGCGGAACCGGGCGATGTCCCGCTTCACCCGGGCGGACGACAGCCACCGCACCAGTTCGAACGGCGTGAGGCCCGCGTAGCTCGCGAGCCGCGCGCGGGCGCGCAGCAGCAGCGCGACGTCCCGCTCGACGCGCCCGGCCAGCGACGTGCCGATCGTCGCGCGTTCGTGCTCGAGCCGGTCCGGTTCGGTGGTACGCACCTGCTCGAGCCGCAGCCGCTGCCACAGGTTCAGCGAGTCCTCGACGAGCACGAGCAGCTGCAGCGTCTCCCCGAGTCGGTCGGTCGCCACGGCCTGCTGCAGGCAGGCCACCCGGTCCTGCGCGGGTGCGTCGACGGCGAGCCCGTCGAGCAGCCGTCCGGCGTGGGCGTGGAGCCGCTCGGCTCGATCGGCGAGGACGTCGCCGAGCCCGCGCACCGATTCCCAGTCTGCAGCGCGCAGCCGGCCGGTGCCGTCCAGGATCCCCGCCACCCGGGTCAGCGCGTTGTGATGGTCGACGGCGTCCCCACCGTCGGGGGCACCGACCAGCTCGAGGATCTCCGCGGAGAGCTCGTGCACCCGCGCGACGGCGGCCTCCACCGAGACGATCGCGGCCCGCAGGGCGCGGGCGACGGCGTCGTCGGCGGGACCCGGTTCCTCGAGGTGCACGTCGTCGGTCATGGCTCCATGGTGCTACGTGCGCGCGACGGACGCAGCAGGATCCTTCGCGGCGAGCAGGTGGCGGATGCCGTAGCCGGTGACGAGGGCGGTCACGAACGCCATCAGCAGGCCGCCGAGCACCCCGATCGCCGCGACGAGCCACCACGGCTGACCGGGTTGCCACAGCGGGGTGCACACCAGGAGGAACACGGTGAGGCCGGCCAGCCACGCGGCTGCGGTCCACACGATCCAGCGCCCGGCACGGGCGACGTGCCGGCGCAGCTCGAGCCACTGCGCGAATCCGATGGACGCCAGCAACGCCACGCCGAAGACGACTCCGAGCGCGATCGGGAGCGCCATCGGCCATGCGGACCACGTCTCGTGGAACGTCGAGGGCGACATCCCGAGCAGGTAGGCGCACGCCGCGGCGACGCCCGTGCCCAGCACCCAGCGCCGCACCGACATCGCCGGCAGCCGGCGTCGCAGCACCCGCGCCTGCGACCAGCCCAGCACCGACCCCTCGACGACACCGGCGGCCATCAGCGCCGGTAATGCCGCGGCACTGTCGAACAGCACGGCCCCGACGACGGCGGGAACGAGGAATCCGGCGAACTCCCCCGCCGTCGCCGACACGGTCCAGTCCCGCAGCAGGCTCATCGGCCGAGCCCCAGCCGGGCCGCCAGTTCCGGCCCGCCGACCTGCCGGACGAAGTCCGGGTCCCCGCACACCCCCAGCTGGTCGCGGGCCCGGGACAGCCCGACGTACAGCCGCTCGCGGGAACGCTCCTGCGGCTGTGTCTCGTTCACCGCGAGCACCACCGCCCGGCGCTCGAGTCCCTTGAAGCCGAGGACGTGCCCGTAGAAGACCTGTTCGGTGTCCCAGAAGCTGTCCCAGTACGCCGCGTTGCCCTCGGCCTGCCGCGCCACCTGCTCCGGGTGCCGGCTGCCCGTCGCGAGCAGCGCGACGTCGCCGGGCCGCCAGCCCTCGTCGAGCAGGGCGTCGACCCGGTCGTCGGCCACGGCGAGCGCCTCGTCGCCGCGGCACGTGACGAACTGCACGTCGGGTCCCTCACCGCCGAGCAGCCGCATGCGCTGCCCGACGAGCGGACCGAAGGTCCCGGCGATCTGCCGGGTGTTGCGCAGGTTGTGGTCGAGCACCAGCGGGACCAGTGGCACCGGGGGCCGGCCCTCCCGGTCGAACACCCGCTGCGCTTCGTCGGTGAACACGTGGATGCCGCTGGTCTCCTCGTCGCGCAGGGCGGCCATGATCGGATCCCACCAGGCGTCGGCGAAGTCCTGCGCCTCGTCGACGACGACCGCGTCGAAGCGCTGTCCCTCCGGCAGGGACCGGGCCAGTTCCGTCATCTGGGCGGGCAGGTCGTGTTCCCAGAAGCGCACGGTGTCGGCGGTCCGCAGCGCCTCGTCGGGGCCTTCGGCCGCCCCCCACAGCCGGCCGAGGGCGTGGAACTCGCCGACGTAGGCGGGCCGCTTCTTCCGGTTCCACGTCCCGGTGATCCGCTGCAGGTAGGACGCGAGACCGTGCGAATAGCAGATCAACGCGACGCGCTGGTGCTGCTCGGCGAGGCGCCGGGCCTGCTCGAGCGCGAGGAACGTCTTCCCCGTGCCGGCGCCGCCGCGCACCTCGACACGGGTCAGCAGGCGGGTCGCGTCGAGGATGACGGCCTGCTGCTCGGTGAGCCGGTCCGCGGCGTCCTCGTTGGCGACGGCGCGCGAGACCACGTCGCGCTGCGGCAGGCCCCGGCCCGCGAGGACCTCGGCGAACCGGTCGACGCCGTCGGCGGTGAGGGCCGGCCGGTCGAGCTCCTGCTTGTCGAGCACCGCCCGCAGTCGTTCGGCGATGCTGCCGAGGTCGTTGCGATCGATCACCTTCCACCGCGGACACTCGGGCAGGGCGAAGTCGGCGCGGATCTCGGTGTGGGGCAGGACGACGAAGTGGTCCCAGCGCAGCCGGCCCTGCGTCCAGCGAGGATCGGCCTCGACGTAGCGCCGCAACGCGTAGCAGGACTGGAGCACCTGCCGGACCGGATCGATCGACCGGTCCTTGCCCTGCCGGGCCTGCACCCACTGGAAGCCGTCGTGCCACACCTGACCACCCTTGACCTCGAGGCACACGATGCCGTGGCCCTCGAGCGCGACGACGAAGTCGATCTCGTGGTCCTTGAGGTGGTCGGTGACCCGCAGGCCCGCCGCGACGAGATCCCCGTCGCCGAGCTGCCGGACGAGTGCCTCCCAGACGAGGCGTTCGGCGTCGTTCGCCAGCAGTGGGCGCTCGGGTCTGCGGATCGGCATGCGCTCAGCTTGGCACGCGCACCCACGCCTGCTCGAGCAATGCGGTCACTTCGGCCTCGTGCCGGGCCCGGTAGGCACTGAGCACCCGGCGCGGGCGGGTCTCGTCGCCCAGACCGACGGCGGCCGCGAAGGCCGGCGCGACGCCCTCCTCCGGCACGATCTCCGGGGCCGAGTGGCCGATGAGGGCGAGTGCCTTGCGCAGCGGTTCGGCGTTGTCGGCGACGGTGCGCAGCGGGAGCACGTCGAATCGTCCGCCGGGGTGGAACTCGAGGAACATCTCGTTGCCCTCGTCCACTCCGAGATCCTCGAGGAACCGTCGCACGCTGCCGAGATGCGGGGACGCACCCGTCCAGCGCACGACCTGGGTGCCCAGCCGGGACGACAGGGCGACCTCGCGTCCCGGGGCGCAGCCGATGACGCCCGCGACCGCGGACGGCACCGGGAAATCGGCGCCGCGCAGGTGGTCCCGCGTGGCGGTGACCCGCAGCCGCCACACGTCGCCGAGGCGGTAGAGCCGGCGGGTGCGGTGCGGGGGCTTGACGCTCACGTGGGTGCGACGGCGCCGGCGCACCCGGCCGTCGACGATCTCGAAGTCGCCGCTGCCGGCGAAGATCCGGGCGCTGGTCGGCGACACCCCGAAGCGTTCGACCAGACGGTCGACGACACGTTCGAGGTCGGCGGAGCCGCCGTCGGCGTCGACGATCCGGGCGATGCGGCCGCGCACCGCGCCCGCCTCGTCGGTCTCCCATTCGGTGAGCGACCACCGGCCGTTCTCGGCGAGCGAGAACCGCTCGTCGGCGCCCATCGCGTCGATCACGGCGGCGGGACCGGCGGGGGTGCCCATGCGGTCGACGAGCTCCGCGGCCGTGAGCGGATCCCCGATCACCTCGAGCACCGCGGCGGCGTGATCGGCGAACGCGGACTGCCGGGTCAGAGCACGGCCCTCGAACATCGGGACGCCGCACCGGTGCAGCCACGCGGCGAATTCCGCGGCGGGCAGGTTCCACACGACGGCGACGGCTGCGGGTTCGACGACCCCGTTCGGGGATTCGAACTCGGCGAGCAGCGCGTGGGTGTGGCGCTCGGCTTCGGGGAGGCCCGGGACCGCGACCCACCCGTCGGCCACCTCGAAGCGATCGTCGAGGCGCGCGAGCGCCCGCCACAGCGGCACGTCGAGTCCCGGAACAGGCTGGGCCAGCTCCGGTCGCAACCCCAGGATCCGCTCGAGGGCGGCGACGGGGCGGACATCGACGCGCAGCGCCGCGAGCAGATCGCCGACGGCGGTGCCGAACGCGAAGGTCGACGGAGCGTCCGGGTCCGGCGGCTCGTCGCCGAGCACCCGGCGGCGGATCGCGTCACGCTCGGGTGCGGACAGCCCGGCGACGTACGCGGCGAGCTCGTCGAGGGCCCGCTGCGGCGCGGGCACCGGCAGGTCGCGGGCGGTCAGGGCGGCGATGCGCGCGGCGACCTGCTGGATCTCCTCGGGGGTGCCGTCCTCGAGTTCGACCCGCACCAGCGGCCGGTCCGGGTCGGCGCGCAGCGCGCGCCACCGTGCGAGCGCGACGAGGTCGTCGAGCAGCAGCGACAACGCGGGCGGGAGCGTGGGGGCGTCGGTCGCCACTCGCAGCGACGCCGGATCCCGCAGGATGGCGAGGACGAGGACGGCCTGCACGATCTGGTGCACGGTCTCCGGGCCCGCGCCGCGCACGGAGAACAACGCGGCGGGCGTGTAGCCGAGCAGACCGGCGGTGGTCGCGGCGCGGGGCAGCCGCGCGACGGTGGCGGCGGCCCGGGTGCCGAGACCGAGCGCGGCGACGGGGACGTCGACGGTGTCGGCGATGCCCGCGGAGAACACCAGATCGGGATGCTCGGTGACGTAGATGCGGGCCAGTTCCCCACAGATCGCCACGACGTCGGCGGAGGCGGCGGTCTCCGCCGGGGACCGGCGTTCCCACCAGCGCTCGTCGGGTGCGAGGGCGGCCAGTTGCGCGTTGCGGGCCGAGCCGTACCGGTCGAGCCACGGCATCAGGTCGATCCAGACGTACTCGCTGAGCATCCCGGGGGACAGTGCAGTCGACCACAGCGACACGACCCGGTGCTCCTCTTCGATGCGCGACTGGCGACCGCGGTCTCGTGCGGGACGCCCGCCGGGGACTCTACCGGCCGGCGGTCCGGCCGATGCACGACGACCGGATCAGCCGAGTTCGTCGGCGCGCCGGACCAGCATGTCCCGCAGCCGGGCCGTGTCCCGCTCACCGAACCCGATCTCGGGGAGACGGTCGAGGCCCCCGGCGATCCCGCGCCGGATCCCGTCGAGCATCCGGGTGACGGCGCGTTCGGGCACCCCGAGCCGGCCGCCGGACTCGACGAAGTGGCGGCGGGTGAGCTTGTTGCCCTTGCCGTACAGGTCGAGGGCCATCGGGTCGCGCCAACCGAGGTAGGGCTGGGTGCACAGGAGGTCGTAGGCCGGGGTGACGGCCCACAGCCCGGCCTCGGTGAGGCGGATCGAGAAGTTCTTCCCGTGCAGGTCGCCGTTGCCGACGGCGTACGAGTACGCCACCAGCCGCAGCAGTTCGAGGGTCGCGACGCGGGCCGATCCGCCGCCGCGCTCGCACGCGGCGGCCAGCGCCTCGACGACGCGTTCGGTCTTCAGCCGGTACTTGGCCGCCGGGTAGACACCGAGGACCTGGCAGGCGTCCTCCTGCGCGGTGCGGTGGACGGTGTGGCCGGGACCGATCCATCGGTCGAAGCGGGCGACGAGCAGTCCCGCGTTGCCCCTGCGGTCGTAGACCAGCTGGTGTCCGGCGACGGCGAGGCCGCAGGCGGTCGCGAGACCCATGAAGAAGTGCTCGTTCTCGACCAGGCGGGGGTAGCCGCGGGGCGGTGCGAGTTTGAGGATGGCGGGGCCCTGCACCGTCGCGACGGGGGCGGAGTACATCTGGGCCGACACCTTCGCCTGCACTCCCGGCAGGGAGGTCGGGTCGAGGACGACGGACTCGTGGCCGGAGATCCGGTCGAACAGCTCGTGCAGGTCCTCACGCCGGACGGCCTCCGGGTCCAGCAGGAGCGTCGACGTCGGGGGCCGGGCGCCGGCGGGGAGCACCCGCACATCGCCGATGGTGTCCGCGCCGACCGCCATGAGAATGGTGAGGTGGTCGTCTTCGGAGGTCTTGGTGGCGGCGACGGCGCCGCGGAGCCGGATGCCCTCGGGCAGCAGGCCGGCGAAGAACGGGGGCACGCTGCCGCCGCCGGCGCGGACCTCCTCCGCGGTCTTCGGCACCGTCCACGCGAGGGCGGGGGCGGCCGGATCGTCGAGGTAGTCCTGCGCGTACCGGAACACGACATCGTGGCCGTCCCGGGCGAGGTGCCCGGCCAGGCGGTCGCCCTTGTACACGTCGGCGCTGTCGACGGCGACGAGGCGTTCGACCACCCGGCTCACCCGGCCCGGTCGCCGCGCGAGGTGAGGGTCAGGTCGCAGCCCAGCGCGTCGGCGATGGCCACGACGAGATCGAGTTGCACGGTGGCGCGGCCGGACTCGAGCGACTGCACGCTCGAACGCGACACACCGGCGAGGTCGGCCAGTTCGGCCTGGGTGAGGCCGAGCCGGTGCCGACGGTCGACGAAGTGGTCACCGAGACCGCCGCGTCCCGTGCGGGCGCGACGACGGGGCGTGGCCACGGCCTCTCCTCTCTGTGCTTGCGACGGCAGGCATTGATGCGAGTGTGCCCCCACTGCGCGCGATTGTCCAGGGTTGTGCCTGCCATGACAGGCTCAAGGAGGAGAGGGTGCGTCTGCCGACGCGCGTCCGCTGCTTCGGCCTGCCCTCGCAAGCCCAGCGTGCGGGCGGTCAGGGTGTGACGCGCTCCGGTTCGACCTCGAGCTGGGCCGCGGGCCGGAGCCGCAGCAGCACCAGACCCGCGACGGACGCCACGATCAGTGACCCGACGGCGCCGTGCACATGCAGCGCGTTGACGGCGACCCCGGCGCCGACCAGCCCCACCAGCAGCGCACACCACAGAACGACTTTCGCGACCACCATGACCCAAGCACCTTCCCGAGGCCCCCTGCCCGAGAGGAAGAATAGTGCGCCAGGTCACACGAGCGCGGGAGGGTCGCGGCGTGTCCACCACGGGGAACGCATCGCACCCGCTGCGGCGCAGCACAGGGCACACCGC
>NZ_AJFC01000033.1:0-7434 GCF_000256505.1 Rhodococcus sp. P14
TGTTGCCCATGAACTCGGAGGAGATCCTGCGCCCTCTCGAAGGCATCCGCGTCCTCGAACTCGGCAACTACATCGCCGCGCCCACCGCGGGCCGGCTGCTCGCCGACTTCGGCGCGGAGGTCATCAAGGTCGAACGGCCCCGCACCGGCGACGAACTGCGCAACTGGCGCCTGTACGCCGGGGACACGTCGATGCTGTACCGCACGGTGAACCGCAACAAGAAGTCCATCGTGGTGGACCTGCGCACCGAGGCGGGCCGGGCCGTGATCCTCGATCTGGTGCGTCACTGCGACGTGCTGCTCGAGAACTTCCGGCCCGGCACCCTGGAGAGGTGGGGAATGGGCCCCGAGGTGCTCGCGCAGATCAAACCGGACCTGGTGATCACCCGGATCTCCGCGTTCGGCCAGACCGGCCCGCTCGCGGAGCGTCCCGGATTCGCGGCCGTGGCCGAGGCCGTGGGCGGGTTCCGGGAACTCGTCGGGGACCCGGACCGGCCGCCGGTGCGGGTGGGGGTGTCGATCGGCGACTCCATCGCCGGGCTGTACGCGGCCTTCGGCTCGGTCACGGCGCTGCTGCAGCGGCAGCTGATCGGGTCACTGCCGCCGGCGAACCGGGTCGTCGACGTCGCCCTGAACGAGTCGATGCTGTCGATGATGGAGTCGCTGATTCCCGACTACCTCGCCTACGGGGTCCGGCGGGAACGGGTGGGCGGCCGCATGGAGGGCATCGCCCCCTCCAACGCCTATCCCTGCTCGGACGGCACCTCCGTGATCATCGCCGGGAACGCGGACGCCATCTTCCAGCGCTACATGCGCACCATCGAGCGACCCGACCTCGCCGACGATCCCGACCTCGCCACCAACGCCGGTCGCTGGGCCCGCCGGGAGGAACTCGACGCCGCGATCGCCGACTGGACGCGGCGTCGGCCGCGCGACGAGGTGCTCGGGATCCTCGACGCCGCGGGGGTGCCGAGCGGGCCGATCTACACGGCGGCCGACATCGTCGACGACGAGCAGTACCGGGCGCGGAACATGATCCAGCACTTCGCCGTCGACGTCGGCGAGGACGAGCCGAAGCAGGTCGGGTTCCCGGGCATCGTCCCCGTGCTCGGCGGCCGGTCGCTGCCCATCCGCCACGTCGGACCGGATCTGGGCGAACACACCCGCGAGGTGCTCGGGGGTCTGCTCGGCCGGACCGAGGCCGAGATCGACGAGCTCCTGGAGGTGGTGTCGTGAGTGGCGGTGTGGTGCGCGGTGGTGTGATGAGCGGTGGTGTCGTGAGTGCCGGGGCACCGCAGCTGCGCGACGTGACCCTGCGCGACGGGCTGCAACTGACCGGCAAGGTGCTGCCCACCGAGCGGAAGGCGCAGATCGTCCGCGCCCTGCTGGCCGCCGGCGTGCCGCAGCTCGAGATCGGCTCCGTGGCCCGGCCCGACCTGGTCCCGCCGATGGCCGGCACGGTCGAGCTGATCGGGATGCTCACCCCCGAGGAACTCGACCGCTGCTACATCTGGGTGGCCACGCCGCGGCACGTGGAGAAGGCGGCCGCCGCCGGCGCCCGGCACTTCCAGTACTGCCTGTCGGTGTCGGACGCCCACAACCGCGCCAACATCGGACGGGACACCGACGCGAGCCTCGCCGCGATGCCCGCCGCGGTGGAACACACCCGCGCCGCCGGCGGCACCATCCAGCTCTGCCTCGCCACTGCATTCACGTGCCCGTTCGACGGGCCCGTCGACCCCGACCGGGTGCTCGAGATCGCGTGCGACCCGCGCGCCGACGGCGCCGCCGACATCGTCCTCGCCGATACCCTCGGTCAGGCCGTGCCCGCGCAGGTCACGGCGCTGGTGTCCCGGGTACGTGCGGACTCCCCCGCCCGCCGCATCGTCTTCCACGGCCACGACACCTGGGGCCTGGGCGTCGCCAACAGCCTCGCCGCGATCGAGGCGGGCGCCGCGGTGGTGGACGGCTCGCTCGGCGGACTCGGTGGTTGCCCCTTCGCACCCGGCGCGAGCGGCAACACCGCGAGCGAGGACCTGCTCTTCGCCACCCGGCCCGCGTGGCTGACCCCGCCGGTGTTCGCCGACCTGGTCCGGCTGGGCGAGTCCGTCGTCACCGAGCTGGGCGAGCCGAACCGCGCCCGCGCCGCGCAGGGTGCCCGATCCGAGGCCGCGGCGTTCGAATGGGTGGTGCGGCGGTGAAGGTGCTGATCGCCCCGGACAGTTTCAAGGGCACGTACCGCGCCGCCGAGGTGGCCGACGCCGTGGCGGCGGGCGCGGAATCGGCCGGGCTCGAGACGATCCGGATGCCGGTCGCCGACGGCGGCGACGGCACCCTCGCGGTGCTCACCGGCCCGCTCGGTCTCGAGCTGATCGAGATCGACTCCGTCAATCCGTGGCGCGCCCCGTGTGCGGGTTCGTTCGGGCTCGGCGAGGACGGCACCGCGGTCGTCGAGCTCGCCACCTTCAGCGGAATCACCACACCGCACAAGGGCTTCCGCGATCCGATGACGGCGGACACCTACGGCACCGGGCTGGCGATGGCCGAGGCCGTGCGGCGCGGCGCCACGCACGTCGTCGTCGCGGCGGGAGGATCGGCCACGACCGACGGTGGGCTCGGTGCGATCGCCGCCGTCATGGACGCCGGCGGCCTGGGTACCGCCACCGTCACGGTACTGACGGACGTGACCACCCGCTACACCGACGCCGCGCGGGTGTTCGGCCCGCAGAAGGGCGCGGACGCGACAACCGTGGAACGGCTCACCCGCCGCCTCGAGGACGCGGCCGTGACGTTGCCGCGTGATCCGCGGGAGGTGGACGGGACCGGCGCGGCCGGGGGTTTCGCCGGCGGCATGTGGGCGCAGTTCGGCGCGGATCTGCGCTCGGGAGCCGACTTCGTGCTCGACGCGCTCGGGTTCGACACCGCACTCGCCGGCGCCGACCTCGTCGTCGTCGGCGAAGGACGCCTCGACGGGCAGTCCCGCTCGGGAAAGATCGTCTCGGCGATCCTCGCCCGGGTGCACGCGGCGCCGGTCGTGGCGGTGGTGGGATCCGTGGGCGACGACCTCGGTGACTACCGGGACCGGTTCGCGGAGATCATGATCGCCACCGATCTCGACGCCCTGCGCGCGGCCGGTGCCCGGCTCGCACGCCTCGGCTGACTCGGTCGCGACCGGGAAGGAACGTCATTCGCACGGCGGTGCGGTGACGGACGGCGGTGCGGTGACGGACGGCGACGTCGAGTCGGGGTGGGGGCCGGGATCCGGGTCGGACGCCCGCATCGACCAGCCCGCGGGCCGGACCTGCGGAGTGTCGCGCCCCGGGCACGGGACCGCGGTCGGCGCCCCGGTGTCCGGGCCGGGGCCGGCCGAGGGGGCGGGCACGAACCGGGCGGCGTCGGCCGGACGCGGCGGTTCGGACGGGCCGGCCCCACCGATGGCGACGGCCAGCCCGCCGCCGAGCAGGACGGCCAGCGCGACGACGACCGCCGCCAGCAGCGCGACCCGCCGTGACGACGGCGACGAGGGCGCCGGTAGCGGTTCGGTGCGTGCGGCCACGAGCGCGGCTCCGGTGGCCCGGTGCCACGGCCCGCCGTGCGGCGTCACGAACGGCACGCCGAGCGCCGCCGCGAGCGCACGGGCGGCGGCGACGTCGCCGGGGCGCAGGTCCGGGAACACCAGCGCCTCCGGTGCGACACCGGCGAGCGCCCCGGCCTCGCCGGCGGCCTCCGGTAGTGCGAGCGCGATCTGACCGAAGTCGTCCTCCGCCACGGCAACCGACGCGAGCACCGCACCCGAGCGGATGTCGGCGACCGACACGCGCACGGTCGCATCGTCGGGGCCGATCAGGACCACCGTCCGCACACCGTCGAGCTCCGGGGCCGCAGCGAGGAAGGCCAGCCGGGCTTCGTCGATCCCCACGGTCCGCACCTCGGTCGTCCCGGAGTCCGGGACGACCGTCGCGGGTGCCACCAGTCCGGCTCGGGTGAAGTGCACCTCCGCCCGCGCGGCACGCTCGGTCATCGCCGTGAACGCCCGGCTCACCGCCTCAGCCTCGGCACGGTCCCCCACGGGCCAGCGTTGCGTGTCGAACGGGCCGAGGACCGGAACGTCGGCGTCCACGAGCACCGCACAGACCTCACCGGCATCGATCGCGACGCCGAGCACCGCACGCATCACTGCCCTTTCGCCGACGGGACGAGGCTCGAGCCTAACGCACGGCGAGGTGGGGACACCGCGAGCGAGAAGGGACACGCCGCGGTCGAGCAACCGCGCGGGCGGTGCCGGACGAGCCCGGACTACGGCGGCTCGGGGTAACACCCCACCGTCAGCCCCACCGTCGCGGCGAGATTGCTGCCGAACGCGATGACGGAACCATCCGCGGCGAACATCCGGATCTCGAGCCCCGTCCCGACCGGTATGGACCGGGAGCCGTGAAATCCGCTGCCCGCCAACGATTCCTCGAACACCCGTGCCGCCCGCTCCAGCTGCCCGGCCGGCACGGGCCGATCGGAGAGCAGCGCGGGGAGGAACACCGTGGTGCCCGCCGAGCCGTCGGGCAGTTCGCAGTAACCCGTCGTCCCCCGGGTCGACTGCCGGAACTGCATCTCCGGGAATGCGCGTGACAGGGCGGCGGTCGCGTCGTGCCGGACCCGGGTGTAGTACTCGACGGCACCGGCGCGGTCCGCGGCCACCGGCTCGGGCACGGCGACGGGGAACGGTCCACCCGCGCACCCGGCGACCACCAGCGCCAGCATCGGCACACCGAGCCGCACCCCCCTCATCGCACCACTCGATCCCTGAGCCCGCCGGCGACCGCGGCGACGTTGTACAGGCTCATCGTGCCGTCGTTCAGGTACTCGCTGTGCCCGGTCGAGCCGAGACGCGGCCGGCCGGACGCGTCCGGCCCGGCGTCGCTCGACAGCTGGGTCACCCCGTCGAGGAAACTCGGATCGCCGCCGAACGTGCCGAGGTCCCCGACCGGGTCGCGGTCGGCCTCGACGAGGTACGCCGCGCCCGGTGGCACCCCCAGTTCGGCGACGTCGTCGGTGCCGATGCCCGGGGCGCCGAGGAACACGGCGGCATCCACACCGACGCCCTGCTGCAGCGCCAGCCCGGTGGCGAGAGCGCCGTAGGAGTGACCGACTGCGGTCACGTGCGGATCCCGCTCGGCGCGCAGGCCGTCGAGGAATCCGGCGAGCCGCGGGGCGGCGCGGACCGCGGCGAGGTCGGAGACCGGGCTCGACTCGGTGCGGGCGAGGCCCCAGCCCCATTGCGGCACCTGATAGTTCAGCCAGGTCACGGCGGCGACCGACTCGGCGCCGCGGCCCGCCGCCTGCAGTTGGCGCTCGGTCTCGTCCTTCAGCGCCGCCATCCGGCTGTCGTATCCGGCGAGATGGCCCTGCACGGTGGACCCGGCGCCCGGGGTGAAGACGGTGACGTGGTCGGCGGTGTCGACATCTCCGACCGCCACGGCGGCCATCGCTTCGCGGCCCGAGAGGTCGAGAGTCAGCAACTGCCGTGCCGGCCGGGACAGCGCCACCTCGACGGCGTCGAGCGCGGCGATCTTGTTGCGGGTCTGGGCGAGCCCGGCGTCGGCGTTGCTCGTCAGTCCGCCGAACGGAGCGGCGTCGAGCTGGGCCTGCAAGCGGGCGGCGACCGCCTCGAGCCGGTGCCGTTCGGCCGCCAGCTGCGCGCGGTTGGCCGGGTCCCGCACCGCGGCGGGCACCCCGTCGAGGTTGCCGATCCGCTCGGGCGCCGAGGCGGCGAGCCACGTGCGCTCGCCGTCGTCGAGTCCGGCCCACCATGCCGCCACCTCGGCCGCGGCCGTCCCGGCTGGCGGCACCACGGCGGTGGGTGCGGGTGCAGCGCGCACGGCACCGAAACCGAGCGGACGGGACGCCGGTTCGTGCACCGTCCCGGCGAGATCGGCCGCGGCCCACCGATCGAGCGCCTCGGCCCGGTCGAGGACCGCCCGGATGCGGGCCTCGGCCTCGTGCCGGTGCGAGTCCGCGTCCGGTCCCGGGCCGGCCGTGACGGTTCCGTCGTCCCGCACCGTCAAGGCCCGGTCCCGGGCCCAGCGGGTGGCGTCGTCGAGTTCCGCGCGCAGCGCCCGCAGCCGCGGTGCGCACGATGTCGCGCAGCGGCTCACCTCGCGATACGCGTCGGACCGCCGCGCGATCTGCTCGGCGACGTCACCGATCCGCCGCTCGGCGGCGGCGTGGGCGATGCCCGACCACTGTCCGCCGAACCGTCCGGTGATCTGTGTCCCGATCCGCTCGAGTTCCTCCGCGTGCCGGTCCAGCACCGTGCCGAGACCGTCCAGTGCATCCGGGTCCCACTGCTGCAACTGCCGAAGATCCATCGATCCACCCCCCTGGCGCGGCAGCCTAACCGGCCGCGCGCCCGCCGCGGCGCGATGCGACCCTGCGGCGGGCGAACTGTGGAGAAACGGTCCGGGTGTGGACAACTCGCGACCGGCACGGGCGGCCGGACGCCGTCCGCCCCCGGTGCGTGGCACCGGGGGCGGACGACGAGGACTGCGGCGTCAGATGTCGGAGATCGCCTCGAGCGGCGGGGTGCGCGCGGCGCGCACACCCGGCCACAGGGCGGCGAGCACCCCGACGACGGCCGAGCCGACGAGCATGCCGAGCACCTGTCCCCACGGGACGGCGATTTGGTCGAGGCCCTGATCGGCCAGGGTCCGGACGAAGCCCCAGCCGAACGCCAGACCCAGCACCAGACCGACGACCGCCCCGAACACCGCGATGAGCATCGACTCGAGGTAGATGGTGCGGCGGACCTGGACCCGCTGCATGCCTACCGCGCGGAGCATGCCGATCTCCCGGCGGCGTTCCACGACGGACAGCGCGAGGGTGTTGACGATGCCCAGGATCGCGATGACCACCGCCAGCGCGAGAAGCCCGTAGAGCACGGCGAGCAGGGTGTCGATCTGGGCGGCCTGCTGGCCCTTGAACTGCTCCCGGTCGAGCACCTGCACCACGACGAACTGTTTGGTGGCGTCCTCGAGGGCCGCGCGGATCGCATCCGGGTCGCTGCCGGCCGCGGTGTCGACGAACACCACGAAGTCCGCGCGGGAGGCGGGGGCGGTGAACTCCTGGTAGACCTCCTCGGAGACGACCCACGAGCCGAGCAGCTGGTTGTCGGCGAAGATGCCGCTCACCGTCGTGGCGACGTCCTCGCCGTCGCGGCTGGTGAGGGTGACCGCATCGCCGACCCGCCAGCCCTTCTCCGCGGCCGTGGTCTGCGACACCAGCAGGTCGGTGCCGGCGACGTCCTCCCGTCCCTCGACGACGTCGACCTCGAGCACGTCGCCGAGCGGCCCGGACAGCGCGACGCCGAACGTGTCCTCGTCGCCGATGCGCGCCGGGACGCCGTGCATCGCGACGGTCTCCTCCACGCCGTCGGCGCGGGCGG
>NZ_AJFC01000034.1:0-4757 GCF_000256505.1 Rhodococcus sp. P14
CGGGCACCCCGATCATCTGCGGTCCGGTGAGCATGAAGTCGGACTTGACGCCGGTGTCGACGAGCGAGTTGACGCTCGCCTTGGCGGACGCGCCGAACACCCCGATCACGGACACCAGCATCAGGCCCAGGGTCAGGGCGAACGCGGTGGCGGCGGTGCGGCGGGGATTGCGCACCGCGTTGGTGCGCGCGAGCCGGCCCACCGCTCCGAACGGGCGGGCGACGACCGCGCCGAGCCCCGCCACGAACGGCCGCGACAGCGCAGGCGCCGCGAGCAGGACCGCGATGATCAGGGCGAACGCCCCGATGCCGACGGTGGAGGCCGCGCCCCCGCCGGTGCCCTGGGCGCCGACGACGACGACGGCGGCACCGACCACGGCGGCGACGGCCCCGACGACGGTGCGCATCCGCAGCGACTCGACGGTCGCGGTGGACTCCTCCCGCATGGCCGCGACCGGCGCAACCTTGCTCGCGCGACGGGCCGGGGCGTAGGCGCTGACGACGGTGACGACGATGCCGATGAGCAGGGCCACGAGCACGGTCCGCGGTGCGAGCTGCAGGGGACCCGAGGGCAGGCCGACGTCGAACGCGTTGAGCGCGGCGCGCAGCCCGTAGGCCAGGGCCACGCCGCCGACGATGCCGAGGGCGCTGCCCACGACCCCGACGACCAGCGCCTCGAGGGTCACCGACCGGCCCACCTGGCTGCGGCTCGCCCCGATCGCCCGGAGCAGGGCGAGCTCCCGCAGGCGTTGCGCGACGATCATCGAGAAGGTGTTGTAGATGATGAAGGTGCCCACCAGCAGCGCGATCGCGCCGAACGCGAGCAGGAAGTAGTTCAGGAAGCTCAGGGCCTCCTCGATCTCGGTCTTGATCTCCTCGCTCACCTCGGCGCCGGTCTGGACCTTCTGGTCGGGCACGGCGGCGGCGATCCGGTCCCGCAGCTCGTCGGCGGGCACCCCGTCCCCGGCGACGTCGATGTACTGCACGTGGGTGCCGTCGGTGAACAGGGCACGGGCCTGGTTCTCGGTGAACATCGCCCCGACGTAACCGCCGGTGTCGGTCTCGACGTCGTAGATGCCGCTGACCGTGACCGGAACGATCCCGGCCGACGCGGCGAGGATCTTTGTCGGGTCACCGACGGACAGACCGGCGCGTTCGGCGGCGCTCGAGTTGAGCGCGATCTGGCCGTCCGCGGCGGGCGGCCGGCCGGCGACGAACTCGGTGGGATCACCGAGCTGCTGGTCGGGCGGCAGATAGGCGGTCCCCTCGCTGGGGGCACCGCCGGTCTGGATGGCCGCCCCCTCGGAGTCGAGGACGATGACCGGCCCCTCGAACGCCGGCACCACGGTTCGCACACCGGGGACCGCGGAGACGACCGCGACGTCGGAGTCGGGGACGCCGCTCGAGCCCTGCTGTTCGCTGCTGACGCGGACGTCGACGCCCTTGGCGGCGTCGGCGAAGAGGTCGTCGAACGTGCGCTGCAGCGTGTCGGTGAAGACGAAGGAGCCGGTGACGAACGCCGTGCCGAGCACCACGGACAGAACGGTCAGCAGCAGCCGCACCTTGTGGGCGGCGAGGTTGCGCAGGGCAACCCTGCGGATGGGATTCGCGCTCATGGTCGGCTCGCCCCTACTTCGCCGTGGGCACGACGACGGCGTCGAACTGCTTCATCCGGTCGAGGACCGACTCGGCGGTCGGGTCGCGCATCTCGTCGACGATGCGCCCGTCCGCGAGGAACACCACGCGGTCCGCGTAGCTGGCCGCCCGGGGGTCGTGCGTGACGATCACGACGGTCTGCCCGAACTCGTCGACCGCGGCCCGCAGGATCGACATCACCTCACCCGAGGAGCGGGAGTCGAGGTTACCGGTGGGCTCGTCACCGAAGATGATGTCGGGCCGGCCGGCGAGCGCGCGAGCGCACGCCACCCGCTGCTGCTGACCGCCGGACAGCTCCCCCGGCCGGTGATCGAGCCGGTCGCCGAGCCCGAGACGGGTCACGACGGTGTCCAGCCATTCCCGGTCGACCTTGCGACCGGCGATGTCGACGGGCAGCGTGATGTTCTCGAGGGCAGTGAGCGTGGGCACCAGGTTGAACGCCTGGAAGACGAAGCCGATGCGGTCGCGGCGCAACTGGGTCATCTGCTTGTCGGACAGGTCGGTCAGATCGGTGTCCCCGAGGACCACCGCACCGGACGTGGCGGTGTCGAGGCCGGCGAGGCAGTGCATCAGCGTCGACTTCCCCGAACCCGAGGGGCCCATGATGGCGGTGAACTCCCCCGCCGCGAACTCCGCGTTCACCCCGTCGAGGGCGTGGACAGCGGTCTCACCGGTTCCGTAGATCTTGATCAGGTCGATAGCGCGCGCGGCGGTGGCGGTGTGGGCTGGCATGTCCACCATCTTCCTGACTTTTCCGACGAGGCACCATCGGGGACGTCCCGGATTCCTCGGGGCCGGATCTCGGGGTGACGCGCGGCGGGGTGCTGTGGCGGCGCCGCCGGGCGCTACCGTCGAGATCATGCGGATAGGAGCACACGTCCAGCAGGACGACGATCCGATCGGCTGCGGCGAACGATACGGCGCAGACCTGGTGCAACTGTTCCTCGGCGAGCCCCAGGGGTGGACGAAGCCGGGCACGCATCCCCGGCAGGAGCAGATCCGTGCGTCGGATGTCGCGGTGGTGGTGCACGCCCCCTACGTGATCAACGTCGCCAGCACGAACAACCGGTTGCGGATGCCGTCGCGCAAGGCCGTGGCCGAGCACGCGGAGGCGGCCGCCCGGATCGGCGCCTTCGGCCTGGTGGTGCACGGCGGCCACGTCCGGTCCGGGGAGGAGATCGCGGCGGGGGTGGAGAACTGGCGCAAGTTGTTCGAGCGGCAGGAGGACAAGGGCGGGTTCGCGGTACCCGTCCTGATCGAGAACACCGCGGGCGGCGACTTCGCGATGGCGCGGCACGTGGATGCCATCGCCCGGTTGTGGGACGCCGTCGGCGACTACGACGTCGGCTTCTGCCTCGACACCTGCCACGCCTGGGCGGGCGGCGAGGACCTCGTCGACGTCGTGGAACGGGTCCGGGTCGCGACCGGCCGGATCGACCTGGTCCACCTGAACAATTCCCGCGACGGCTTCGGTTCCGGCCGGGACCGCCACGCCGGCATCACCTCCGGCACGATCGATCCCGACCTGTTGGTGGCCGTGTGCCGGGCGGCGGACGCCCCGGTCGTCCTCGAAACCCCGGCGGAGGGAATTGCCGAGGACATCGCCTACCTGCGCGAACTCCTGGAGTGAGGCCCGCTTCCCGGAAACCGCTCCGTCACAGCCGTAACATCTTCCCCATGAAGCACGCCCGGATCGCCGTCGTCGCCCTCGCCCTGGTCCTCGCGGGCTGCTCGGACGCCGACAGCCCTGCGCCGTCCGCGTCGGCGAGCACCGCCACCTCGTCCGTCCCGTCCGGGTCCTCGTCGGGGTCGACGGACTCGTCGCGTGAGGAGCCCGCCCCCACCGACGCGGCGGACAAGACGTCACCCGCCTCGGCGGACGCGAAGCTGACCGTCACCGAGATCCGCACCGGCCGGCACGAGAACTTCGACCGGGTCGTGTACGAGATGGGCGGGACCGGCACCCCGGGATGGCGCGTCGGCTACGTCGACCGGGCTGTGCAGGACGGCAGCGGCAACGACGTGACCGTCGCGGGCGGCGCGATCCTGCAGGTGCTCATCGACGGGTCCGCGTACCCGTTCGACAGCGGTGTCGAGCCCTACTCCGGCCCGAACCCGGTGCTCGCGCAGCCGGGCGGCTCGGTCGTCGAGGTCAACGGCTCCGGGGTGTTCGAGGGCGTGACCCAGTCGTTCATCGGCGTCGCCGAGCCGAACACCCCGTTCGACGTGTACACGCTGACGAACCCGACCCGGCTGGTCGTAGACGTCGCGCGCTGATCCCGCGGTTCAGACCCGGCCGGGCGGGAAGCCGCCCGTCGCCACGGGACCCCAGTCGTCGACGGTGATGCGGATCAGGGACTTGCCCTGCGTGCGCATGGCCTCCCGGTACTCGTCCCAGTCGGGGTGCTCCCCGGCGACGGCGCGGAAGTACTCGACCAGCGGCTCGACCGAATCCGGCAGGTGGATCACCTCGGCGGTGCCGTCGATCTGGACGTACGGGCCGTTCCAGTCGTCGGAGTGGATCATGATCGACACGGCCGGGCGGCGGCGGATGTTCACGACCTTGGCGCGTTCCGGGTAGGTCGCGATCACGATGCGGCCGGCGTCGTCGAGCCCGCACGTGACCGGGGACATCTGCAGCCGGCCGTCGGACCGGGTGGTGACCAGCGTGCCGCGGTGACGCGGGCGGACGAACTCGAGCAACCGGTCACGGTCCACGCGGTCTGCGGTTGCGATCTTCGGTGCCATGCTCCCGACCCTACGTCCGCGGCCGCGACGACGACGAGCCTTCCTGTCGGAGTGGCCGGGCAGAATTCCCCCGGCGGGACGCGACCGCGCCGACGGATCCGGTGGTGACGACACGGTCGCGTGGCCCCGCGCGACCTACCCTTGACCTCGAGTCCACTCGAGGTTCTACGGTCGGGCGACCGACTTCAGGAGGCTCCCCACATGAGCATGGAAGTGACCGCGTGGAACGCGATGTACAACGCGATGCACGCGCAGAGCGACCGGCGCCCGTTCTCGCGCGCCAGCCTGCGCCGGATCGCCGAGTTCGCCCGCCCCCACCGCCGCAACATCGGCATGTACCTGCTGCTGAGCGTC
>NZ_AJFC01000035.1:0-3301 GCF_000256505.1 Rhodococcus sp. P14
TGGCCACCCCCGTGTTGGCCGGCCGAGTGATCGATGCGATCGTCGACCGCGCCGACCTCTCGGTGATCACGTGGCTGGCGGTGCTGATCGCCGCGATCGCGCTCGTCGAGGCCGGCCTGGGGATCCTGAACCGCTGGCTGTCCGCGAGCATCGGCGAGGACCTGATCCTCGACCTGCGCACCACCGTGTTCGACCATGTGCAGCGCATGCCCGTCGCGTTCTTCACCCGCACCCGCACCGGCGCCCTCGTCAGCCGGCTCAACAGCGACGTGATCGGTGCCCAGCGGGCCTTCAGCGACACCCTCTCCGGGGTGGTCGGCAACCTCGTCACCCTCGCGATCACGCTGGTGGTGATGATCGGCATCTCGTGGCAGATCACGCTGCTCGCGCTGCTGCTGCTGCCGATCTTCGTGGTGCCCGCCCGGCACATGGGCGTGCGACTAGCCCGACTGAATCGTGAAGCAGCCAACCACAATTCGATGATGAGCACCCAGATGACGGAGCGGTTCTCCGCGCCCGGCGCGACGCTGGTGAAGCTGTTCGGACGCCCGTCGCAGGAATCGTCGGAGTTCGCCGTCCGGGCCCGCCGGGTGCGCGACATCGGGGTGAAGACGGCGATGCTGCAGTCGGTGTTCGTCACCGCTCTGACGCTCGTGTCCGCCCTCGCGCTGGCCCTGGTCTACGGCCTCGGCGGCTTCTACGCGCTGCGCGGACAACTCGAGCCGGGCGCCGTCGTGGCGATGGCGATGCTGCTCACGCGGCTGTACTCGCCGCTGACCGCGCTCGCGAGCGCCCGCGTCGACGTGATGAGCGCGATGGTGAGCTTCGAGCGGGTCTTCGAGGTGCTCGACCTGCGGCCGCTGATCCAGGAGGCGCCCGACGCCCGCCCCGTCCCCGACGGTCCGGTCGCCGTCGAGTTCCGGCACGTGGACTTCGCGTACCCCTCCGCTGACAAGGTCTCGCTGGCCTCGCTGGAGGAGGTGGCCACCCTCGACACCCGCGGCGGCGCACCGGTCCTGCACGACGTGAGCTTCCGGGCCGCGCCCGGGCAGATGGTGGCCCTGGTGGGTTCCTCCGGCGCCGGCAAGTCCACCATCGCGCAGCTGGTGCCGCGGCTCTACGACACCGACGCCGGATCCGTGCTGCTCGGCGACGTCGACGTGCGCCGGCTGACGACCGCCTCGATCCGCGGCGCCGTCGGCATGGTGACCCAGGACGGGCACCTGTTCCACGACACCGTGCGGGCGAACCTGCTCCTGGCTCGCCCGGAGGCGACCGAGGACGAGTTGTGGGACGTACTGCACCGGGCCCGGCTCACCGAGCTGATCCGCTCCCTTCCCGACGGCCTGGACACCGTCGTCGGCGAACGCGGGTACCGGCTCTCCGGGGGTGAACGCCAGCGGCTGACCATCGCGCGCCTGCTGCTCGCCCATCCGCGGGTGGTGATCCTCGACGAGGCCACCGCGCACCTGGACTCGACCTCGGAGGCCGCCGTGCAGGAGGCGCTCACGGAGGCGCTGGCCGGCCGGACGGCGGTGGTGATCGCGCACCGGTTGTCGACGGTCCGCGCGGCGGACCTCATCCTCGTGGTCGAGGACGGCCGCATCGTCGAGCGCGGCACCCACGCCGAACTGCTTGCCGCCGACGGCCGCTACGGCGAGCTGTACCGCACCCAGTTCGCCGATTCAGGACCGAAGATGTCCGCAATGGCCCCGACACTGGGCACATGACGACGAACGAGACCGACCTGCTGCTCCTCCTGCTCGACACTCAGCGCACCGCGTTCCGCAATGCGCTGTCCGGCATGACCGAGGACCAGGCCCGCAGTGCACCCAGCGCCTCGACGATGAGCCTGGCCTCACTGCTGAACCATGTGATCGACGGCGAGGTCGCGGCCGCCGACCGCATCTCCGGAACCGAGTCCCGCGACCCCGACCCCGTCGCGGCCTGGACGGCCGGGTGGGAGGTGCGCGACGACGAGACCGTCGCGGGTCAGCTCGCCCGGCTCGACACCGTCGCAGCTCGCTTCGCCGACGTGCTGCGGGCGGAGCCGGACCTCGGCCGGGTGGTGGACCTGCCGGAGAGCATCGCCCGCTGGCTGGACCAGGGCGTGCCGCTGAGTGTCCGCTTCCTGGTCCTGCACCAGATCGAGGAATGGGCCCGGCACGCCGGCCACGCCGACATCATCCGCGAATCCGTCGACGGGGCCACCGCCGACGTCCTGGCGGGCCGGGTCCGGTAGCCGGCACCGGCGAACCCGGACGGCGCCCCGCAGCCGCGATAGGCTGCCCGTAGGCACCACTGCCCGGGCGCCCCGGCGCCGTCGCCGCGAGATCCTGGAGGCCTGTCGCGTGACCGGACAACAGACCAGCACGGGCGCTGCGGGCGCCGCTCAGCACCCGATGTTCGAGAAGGTGGCGCGGGCCGGACAGGCCGCGAGCGGGGTGGTGCACCTGCTGATCGCGTACGTCGTGATCCAGGTTGCATTCGGCGATCCGGCCAGCGCCGATCAGTCCGGCGCGCTCCGCCAGCTCGCCGCCCAGCCCGGCGGCAGGATCGTCCTGTGGGTCCTGGCCGTGACGCTCACCGCCCTGGCGGTGTGGCGCCTGGTCGAAGCCGCGGTGGGCAAACGCTCGGACCTCGAGAAGCCCTCGGCCCTGGACCGGGTCAAGACCCTCGGGGTCGCTGTGGCCTACCTGGCGCTGGCGCTGACCGCGTTCCAGTTCGCGCGGGGCAGCGGCAAGTCGAGCAGTGAGCAGAACGCCGGATTGAGCGCCCGGTTGATGCAGTCCGGCGGCGGCAAGGTCCTGCTCGTCGCGGCCGGTCTGGTGATCATCGGCATCGGCGCCTACCACGTCTACAAGGGCGCGGCGAAGAAGTTCCTCGACGACCTGCACCGCGGGCGGCTGCCCCGGTACGCCGAGCCGCTCGGTGTCGTCGGGTACGTCGCGAAGGGCCTGGCGATCGCCGGTGCCGGCGTCCTGGTCCTCGTCGCGACGTTCACCGCCGACCCGTCCAAGGCGACGGGACTGGACGGTGCCCTCAAGACGCTGGGCACCGCCCCGTTCGGTCAGATCCTGCTCGTCGCGGCCGGTCTCGGCATCGCCGCGTACGGCGTGTACTGCTTCGTCCTGGCGCGGTACGGGAAGATGTGAGTCTCGCGGGCGCGCTCAGGCGCGCCCGCGATCACCACCGGTGCCCTCAGTCGCGCCCGCGATAGCCGCCGGTGCCGTGTCCACCGGACTGCCCGCGCTCGCCCGAGCGTTCCCGGAAGCCACGGTGCGGCTTTTTTTCGCCGCCC
>NZ_AJFC01000036.1:0-1927 GCF_000256505.1 Rhodococcus sp. P14
TCCTTCTTGCCGCCGTACTCCCTGCGCTCACCCTGGCGGCGCTCCCCGCGGTCGTCGCGCGGACGGTAGGACGACGGGCGGCCCGACGGGGCCCCGCTGTCGGGCTGCAGCTGGATCAGCACACCCGAGATGCGGGTGCCCCGCAACGCCTCGAGCGTCTCCGGCGACAGGTCCTTCGGCAGCTCGACGAGGCTGTGATCCGGGCGGATGCTGATGTGCCCGAAGTCGCTGCGGCGCAGGCCGCCCTCGTTGGCGATGGCGCCGACGATCGCGCCGGGCACCACGCGGTGGCGCTTGCCCACGGCGATGCGGTAGGTGACCAGTTCCTGTCCGTCCCGCCCGACACGGGACGCACCGTCGTCGTCGAACCGGCGCGGCGGCCGCTCCCGCGGCTCGCGTTCGCGCCGCGGCGGTGCCACGGGCTCGGGTTCGGCCTCCATGAGGAACGACTCCCCGTCGCGGGAGAGCACCGCGAGCGCCGCCGCGATGTCGGCGAGAGGCACGTCGTGCTCGCGCTCGTAGTCCTCGACGAATCGCCGGAACAACGCCAGATGGTCGGAGGTGAGCGCCTCGGTGATGGAGTCGTTGAACTTCTCGACGCGCTGGGCGTTGACATCCTCCACCGACGGCAGCTGGATCTCGGTGAGCGGCTGCCGGGTGGCCCGCTCGATCGCCTTGAGCAGGTGCCGCTCGCGGGGGGCGACGAACAGGAGCGCGTCACCGCTGCGGCCGGCCCGGCCGGTGCGGCCGATGCGGTGCACGTAGGACTCGGTGTCGTGCGGGATGTCGTAGTTCACGACGTGGCTGATGCGGTCGACGTCCAGGCCGCGGGCCGCGACGTCCGTCGCGACGAGGATGTCCAGCGCGCCGCTCTTGAGCTGCCCGATGGTGCGTTCGCGCTGGGCCTGGACGATGTCGCCGTTGATCGCGGCGGCCGAGAAGCCCCGGGCCCGCAGCCGCTCCGCGAGGTCCTCGGTGGCCTGCTTCGTCCGGACGAAGATGATCATCGCCTCGAACTGCTCGACCTCGAGAATCCGGGTCAGGGCGTCGAGCTTGCGCTGGTGCGACACGAGCACCCAGCGCTGGGAGATGTTCGCCGACGTCGTCGTCTTCGACTTGACCGTGATCTCGACCGGGTCGTGCAGATACTGCTTGGACAACCGGCGGATGGCGCCCGGCATGGTCGCCGAGAACAGCGCGACCTGCTTGCTCTCGGGGGTGTCGGCGAGGATCCGCTCGACGTCCTCCTGGAAGCCCATGGTGAGCATCTCGTCGGCCTCGTCGAGCACGAGGAACTCGAGCTCGGAGATGTCGAGGGTGCCCTTGGCGAGGTGATCGATCACACGTCCGGGCGTGCCCACGATGACCTGCGCGCCCCGGCGCAGCCCGGACAGCTGCACGCCGTAGCTCTGGCCGCCGTAGATGGGCAGCACGTGCAGACCCGGGATGTGCGCCGAATACTTGCCGAAAGCCTCGGCGACCTGCAGGGCGAGCTCGCGGGTGGGCGCCAGGATCAGCGCCTGGGGCCGTTTCACCGCGGTGTCGATCCGCGACAGGATCGGCACCGCGAACGCGGCGGTCTTGCCGGTACCGGTCTGCGCGAGACCGACGACGTCGCGCCCCTCCAGCAGCGGCGGGATGGTGGCCGCCTGGATCGGCGACGGGTTCTCGTAGCCCACATCCGAAAGCGCCTGCAGCACACGGGCGTCGATGTCGAGATCGGCGAACGTGGGGGTGGCGGTGTCGGCTTCGGGGTCTTGCACAGTATCACTCATTTGACCTGCAGTTTATCGGATGGACGGCCATGACCCCTCCACAGCGCCCGGACGGGGGTCCCCGACCACCCTATCCGCCCGCCGAACCCGGCGCCGTCGCCGCCAGATGGCGGGCCCACAGCCGCAGCGCCGGCCGCACCGGCGGGGGCCCC
>NZ_AJFC01000037.1:0-16090 GCF_000256505.1 Rhodococcus sp. P14
ACCGGCGGGTACTCGAGTCCGTGCCGGCGGGCGAGGGCGGCGGCGGACGCCGTCGGGTAGGTGTCGGCGCTGAGAAAGCTCAGGGTCTCCTTCTCCGCACCGGTCACGCGGGACGGCAGCGCCCGCAGCACCGCCACGGGTATCCGCCGGCGTGGTGCGGGGACGCCGAGTTCGTCGGCGAGCAGGGCGACGAGTTCGGGCAGCGGAGGGGTGGCCTCGTCGAGGACCCAGTAGGCCTGCCCCACCGTCTCCGGATCGCGCGGCACCAGCGCCAGGAACCGGGCCAGATGGTCGACGGTGACGACGGGCAGCACGGTGCGCCGGGAGCCGGGCACGGCGCGCAGCTGCCCGCGGGCGAGTTGCACGACCAGCTCCGCGAGACCGAGGTACTGATCGGCCGCCCCGGTGCGGGAGTCGCCGATCACCGTCCCGGGATTGACGACCGTGAGGGGAACCCCGAGTTCGGCGGCGAGTGCACGCACCACCGCGTCGGCTTCGATCTTCGACGCCTCGTACGCGCCGAACCTGCGGTAGGTGCGCCGCCGGTGCCGCCGGGGCCACGGCGCCGGCACGGCCGGGTACGCCGCGACCCGGTAGCCGCTGACGTGCACGAGCCGGCGCGCGCCCGCCACCGCCGCGAATCGGGTGATCTTCGCCGCCAGAACGACGTTCACCTCCCGCGCCGCGTGCGCGGTCATCCCGAAGGCGAACGCGGCGGCCAGGTTGTAGACGTCACGCACGTCCGCCGGCGCGGGATCGAGGGCGAGCTCGGCGGCGTCCGGGTCGAACACGTGGACCGAGAGCCGGTCGAGCGGCACCCCGTCGGCGGCGAGCCGGTCGCGCAGGCGTGCCCCGGACTCCGCCGAACGCACCGCGGCGACGACGAGGACGTCCCCGTCGGGGCCGGTGAGCAGGTCCCGCAGCAGTCCGCGGCCGAGGAACCCCGTCGCCCCGAAGACCACCGCGGCGCTCATCGTCCGGCTCCGACGAGGTCGAGTGCGACCGCGCGGGCGTCCGCGAGGGGGGCCACGTCGTGCCGGGCACGGGCGACGGTGGTGGCGCCCTCGACGAGGCTGACGATCACCCCGGCGAGCCGGGCGGCATCGGGTACCCCGTCGCGGGCGAGCACGCGCTCGAGGATCACGCGCCACGATTCGTAGACGCGGGCGCAGCTCTGCTGCAGCACAGGGTTGTCGGCGGCGGCGTCGACGGCGACGGCGACCACGGCGCAGCCGGCCGCGAACCCGGACCCCTCGAGCCGGGCCGCGAGGTCGTCGAACACCGCGGCGACGATCTCGGCGGCGGTCCGCCCCTCGGCCAGCAGCTCCTCGAGCAGGCCGGTGAACTCCGCGCCCACCCGGTCCAGGGCCGCCACGACGAGTTCGTCCTTGCCGCCGGGGAAGTGGAAGTACACCGAGCCGCGCGGCGCCCCGGAGGCGTCGGTGATGCGGCCCAGCCCGGTGCCGTGGTAGCCGCGGGACTGGATCAGATCCAGCGTGGTGTCGATCATGCGCGCCTTCGTGCGCGCTCCCTTGGTGGTCACCCCTAAATAATAGACCGGTCTACATATTTCTGTCGATGCCGACGGACCTGGCGCGACAGCCCGCATGCGACGGAAGGCACACTGAACCCGTTCCACTCTCGTAAGACGAAAGGACCGTCCGGTGTCGGAGCCCGTCAGCATTCCCACCCACTGGTACAACATCGCGGGAGATCTGCCCGACGCTCCGCCGCCGCACCTGCATCCCGGCACGAGGGAGCCGGTCACGGCCGCCGATCTCGAACCGCTGTTCGCCGCGGGGCTGATCGAACAGGAGCTCTCCACCGAGACCGACATCGCGATCCCCGAGCCCGTCCGGGAGGCGTACGCGACCTACCGCACCACGCCGCTGCTGCGGGCCCGGTCCTTCGAGCGGGCGCTCGGCACCGCCGCCCGCATCTACGTCAAGTACGAGGGCGTGAGCCCGGTGGGCAGCCACAAGACGAATTCGGCTCTCGCGCAGGCGTACTACAACTCCGTCGACGGCGTGAAGAAGCTCACCACCGAGACCGGCGCCGGCCAGTGGGGCAGCGCCCTGTCGTTCGCATGCGCGAAGTTCGGCATCGACCTCGAGGTGTGGCAGGTGCGCGCCTCGTACGAGTCCAAGCCGTACCGCAGGCACCTCATCGAGGTGTACGGCGGCACCGTGCACTCGAGCCCGTCGGACCTCACCGCGTCCGGCCGCAAGGTCCTCGACGAGCAGCCGGACACCCCCGGCTCGCTGGGCATCGCCGTGTCCGAGGCCGTCGAGGTCGCCGCCGGCGATCCCGCCGCCCGGTATGCGCTCGGCAGCGTGCTCAACCACGTCGTGCTGCACCAGACCGTGATCGGCCTCGAGGCCGTCGAGCAACTGCGTGCCGCCGGCGAGGAGCAGGCCGACGTCGTGTTCGGGTGCGCCGGCGGCGGCTCCAACCTCGCGGGCCTGTCGTTCCCGTTCCTGCGCGAGGTGCTGCACGGCCGTGCCACCACCCGGGTGGTGGCGGCCGAGCCCGCCGCGTGCCCGTCCATCACGCGCGGCGAGTACCGCTACGACCACGGCGACATCGTGGGCCTGACCCCGCTGCTCAAGATGCACACCCTCGGTCAGGATTTCATTCCCGATCCCATCCACGCCGGTGGGCTGCGCTATCACGGCATGGCGCCACTGCTGAGTCACACCGTCGAACTGGGATACGTGCAGGGCACAGCCGTGGCGCAGACCGACGCCTTCGCGGCGGCGGTCGAGTTCGCCCGCACCGAGGGCATCGTGCCGGCCCCCGAGTCGGCCCACGCGATCGCGGCGGCCGCCGAGTACGCGCGGACCGTGACCGAACCCGAGGTGATCGTGATCGGGCTGTCGGGGCACGGGCAGCTCGACCTGCCGGCCTACGCCGCCTACCTGCACGGCGAGCTCGGATAGCAGCTCGGATAGCGCTGCCGGCGTGTCTTCCCCCTGTGATCGGGGGGAAGACACGCCGAAGAACGCTGTGATGCAACACACTGCCGGTCATCGGCGATACACCTGTGGAACCGCTTCATCGCGCGATGTCACCACCGGGAGGCCCTGATGCCCGACGCAGCCGACAACCTGGCCCTGCGCCTGCTCGACGCAGTGCACCGCACCCGAGGGATAGACCCTGGGATCGTCACCGATCGCTACCGGGCCTACCGGGCGGCGCAGGGCGCGGACGCCGGCCACGACGGGATCCGCGCGCTTCTGCGTACCTTCGAGGAGACCGGCGGCAGCGCCCAGTGGGCCGGCAAGGTCGGGCACTACCGTCGTCGCTACAGCCCCGAGGACGCGCCCATCGCCGCCGACACCGTCGAACTGGCCGCCGATGTCCTGCACCGGCACGGGGTCGACTCGGCGGACGACCTCGCCGGCACGGACGACACGACCCTCGCCGACGAGTGGCAGCGGGCCGGGGGCGACCCCGCCGTCTGGCAGCCGCTCCTCGACGCCCTGCGCCCGGCCCGGGCCCTGTCCGGCGTCGCCTGACCGACCCCCGCGGGCCGCGGCAAATCCGCCCGGCCACCCGTCGGCCGGGCGCATACTCGACGCATGCGTTATTCCGGCCGTCCGGAGGCCGGGCGGCGGCTGGCCCGCTCGGTTGCCCACCTGCGCGAGGCGAACCCCGTGATCCTGGCGCTCCCCCGCGGCGGGATCCCCGTCGCACGGGAGGTGGCACACGCGCTCGACGCCCCGCTCGACGTACTCGTCGTGCGCAAACTGGGGGTGCCGTGGCAACCGGAACTAGCGATGGGCGCCATCGCCGAGGGCGGCTTCCGCGTGCTCAACGAGGACGTCATCCGTATCGGCCGGGTGGCCGAGGACTCGATCGAACGGATCGAGGCCCGCGAACGCACCGAACTCGACCGTCGCGCCCGGCTGCTGCGCGGCGGCAAGGAGCGCACGTCGCTGTCGGGACGCACGGTCGTCCTCGTCGACGACGGCATGGCCACCGGCGCGACCGCCGCCGTCGCCTGCCTGGCCGCGCGGGAGTCCGGGGCCGAGCGGGTGGTGCTGGCGGTTCCCGTGGCCTCCCCGGAGGCGGCGCGACGCGTCCGAGCGGTGGCCGACGAGGTGGTGTGCCCGTTCACGCCTGCCGACCTGGGCAGCGTCGGGGCCGCGTACGACGACTTCCATCAGCTCTCCGACGACGAGGCCGCCCGCCTGCTCGAATCCGCCTGAGCACCTGCCGCGCCGACCGGTATCCGTGTCCAGAATTCACAGGTATATCTACAGGTCAGCGCGAAAAGGCTACAAATCGGGCACCCCCGCTGCTGCATTTTCCAGCCTCGTGTGATGCAATGCACATCCACAAGTGGAAAATTGATGGAGGGGTCACCGTGAAAGAGTTTGCCGTGCCACAGTCGTTCTCGATCCCCGAGGACGCATCGATGGCGGAGGCCGTCTTCCGGCACGAAAAGGAGTCGCCGACCTGGGTGCCGTTCGAGCGCCGGATCGACGGCCGGTGGGTCAGCGTCACCGCCGCCGAGTTCGCCGCCCAGGTCCGCGGGGTGGCCAAGGGCCTGATGGCGTCCGGGATCGAGCTCGGTGACCGGGTCGCGATCCTGTCGAGCACGCGCTACGAGTGGGTCCTGATCGACTACGCGATCTGGGCGGCCGGTGGCTGCACCGTCGCCATCTACGAGACCTCCTCGGCCGACCAGGCCCAGTGGATCCTCGAGGATTCGGGGACCTCGCTGCTCGTCGTCGAGAACGACGGCCACGCCCGAACGGTTGCGACGGTGGCCGAGGCCGCGCCGGCCCTGCGCGAGGTCCTGCAGATCGAGGGCGCACCGGGCGCCAAGAGCGCCGTCGACGAGCTGATCGCCCGGGGTGCGGCGATCACCGACGCACAGCTCGAGGAGCGGCGCCACCAGGTGCGGGCCGAGTCCCCCGCCACACTGATCTACACATCGGGCACCACCGGCCGCCCCAAGGGCGTGCAGCTGACCCACAGCAACCTGTGGGCCGAGGCCGCCGCCGTCAAGCTCGCCCTCCCGAACTCCATGGTGAGCGGCAAGCGGACCCTGCTGTTCCTGCCCCTCGCCCACGTGTTCGCCCGCGAGATCTCGTTCGGCGCCTTCGAGCACGGCGTGACCGTCGCGCACACCTCCGACCTGACCACGCTGCTCGACCAGCTCGGCGAGTTCAAGCCGAACTTCATCCTGTCGGTCCCGCGCGTGTTCGAGAAGGTCTACAACTCGGCCAAGCAGAAGGCGTACGACGGCGGCAAGGGCAAGATCTTCGAGAAGGCCTCCGACACCGCCATCGCGTACAGCGAGGCGCTGGACAAGGGCGGGGCCGGCCTCGGCCTGAAGATCAAGCACTTCGTCTTCGACAAGCTGGTGTACAGCAAGCTGCGCGCGGCCCTCGGCGGCGAGTGCGAGCAGGCGGTCTCCGGCGGCGCCGCCCTCGGCGCGCGCCTGGGCCACTTCTTCCGCGGCGTCGGCATTCCCATCTACGAGGGCTACGGCCTGACCGAGACCACGGGTGGCGTCACCCTCAACACCCCCGAGCACCAGCGGGTGGGCAGCGTCGGCCGGCCGGTCAACGGGCACGCCGCACGCATCGCCGAGGACGGCGAGCTGCTGCTCAAGGGCCCCGCGGTGTTCGGCGGCTACTGGAAGAACGAGAAGGCCACCGCCGAAGCGATCGTCGACGGCTGGTTCCACACCGGTGACATCGGCAGGATCGACGAGGACGGGTTCGTCCACATCACCGGCCGCAAGAAGGAGCTCATCGTCACCGCCGGCGGCAAGAACGTCGCCCCGGCCGTGCTCGAGGACGCGCTCCGGGCACACCCGCTGATCAGCCAGGTCATCGTCGTCGGCGACGCGAAGCCGTTCATCGGCGCGCTGATCACCCTCGATCCCGAGGCCCTGCCCGGCTGGAAGGAACGCCACGGCATCGCCGCCGACGCTCCGGTCTCCGAGCTGCTCGGGCATCCCGACCTGATCGCGGAGATCGACGCCGCGGTCGCCGAGGGCAACAAGAAGGTCTCCAACCCCGAGCAGATCAAGAAGTACCGGATCCTCGAGGTGGACTTCACCATCGAGACCGGCGAGCTGACCCCGACGCTCAAGCTCAAGCGCAACGTCATCCACGAGGCGCACGGCACGGCGATCGAGGCCATCTACTCGTAGGGCCATCTACTCGTAGGGCCATCTACTCGTAGGGCCATCTACTCGTAGGGCCATCTACTCGTAGGGCCATCTACTCGTAGGGCCATCTACTCGTAGGGCCATCTACTCGTAGGGCCATCTACTCGTAGGGCCATCTACTCGTAGGGCCATCTACTCGTAGGGCCATCTACTCGTAGGGCCATCTACTCGTAGGGCCATCTACTCGTAGGGCCATCTACTCGTAGGGCCATCTACTCGTAGGGCCATCTACTCGTAGGGCCATCTACTCGTAGGGCCATCTACTCGTAGGGCCATCTACTCGTAGGGCCATCTACTCGTAGGGCCATCTACTCGTAGGGCCATCTACTCGTAGGGCCATCTACTCGTAGGGCCATCTACTCGTAGGGCCATCTACTCGTAGGGCCATCTACTCGTAGGGCCATGCCCCGGCTGAGCGAATGCATCCTCCACCTCCGCGGCGAGGGATGCATTCGCTCACTCGCGTCGGTGGGCCGGCACGTCGGTCACGGCCAGGACGAACTCGGCGACGTCGCGGGTCACCGTGCGGTGCACCGGCTCGTGCAGCAGGTCGTGGCCTGCGTCCGGGTACTCGCGCAGCTCCAACGCCGGGATCGTCCGGGACCAGGCCCGGACGGGCTCGATCGGGGCCAGCCGGTCGTCGACGCCGTGCACCGCGAGCAGCGGTATGCGCGCCTGCGCGAGGATCTCGGCCGTCGCGGGCACGGCCGCCGATCGAGGCGTCCCGCACAGCACGGCGCCGCGGAATCGGCCGGCGTCGGTGCGCAGCACCGTGAGGGCGGTTCCCGCGCCGAGCGAGTGCCCCATCACCACCAACGGCATCCCCGGCTCCGCGCGCTCGGCCAGCTCGGCGACGCACAGCAGGTCGGCCGCCAGGTCGTCGACGGCGCCCGGTTCACCGGGGTTGCCCTCGGACAGGCCGTGCCCGGCGAGATCGAGGCCCCACACCGCGATGCCGTGCGGCGCCAGACCCGCGGCGAAGCGATGGTAGTGACCGGTGTGCTGACGCATCCCGTGGGCGAAGACGACGGCGGCCGTCGCGCCGTCGACGGACCAGTGCCGGTAGTGGACGCGGCCGGTGCTGCCGTCGAAAAAGGGCATGCGGCCATTGTGCGCCGGTGCACAATCGCGGGATGACACCGACCACCGCCGTCGAGCGCAGCCGAGCCGAGGGGCGCGCCGCCCGCACCCGCATGCCCCGCAGTGCGCACGGCGAAATTCGTTGTCCCGAAAGGGATCCGGTCGCGATCTTCGAACAGCAGAACCGCACCCGACTGCCGGAACTGGTGCCGATCCGGTACGAACGGATGTCGGAGTCGCCGTTCGCCTACTACCGCGGCAGCGCCGCCGCGATGGCGGGGGACCTGTCCACCGAGCCGGTGACGGGGCCCCACGTGATGGCGTCGGGCGATGCACATCTGGCGAATTTCGGCCTGTACGCCTCGCCGGAGCGCCGAGTCCTGTTCGACCTCAACGACTTCGACGAAGCGTATCCGGCGCCGTGGGATTGGGACGTCAAACGGCTGGCCGCGTCGGTGTGGTTGGCCGGCCGTCAGACCGGGCGCACCGAGCAGCAGTGCCGGGACGCGACCCTCACGACGGTGCGCTCGTACCGCGAGACGATCCGCTTCCTGTCCGACCTGACGGCCACCGAGCGGTTCTACTTCCAGGTCGACGCGGACGAGATCGAGCAGGCGTCGCGGAATCCGGAGGCGATACGCGCCGTCGTGCAGAAGGCACGGGGCCGCACCTCCGAACAGGTCCTGAGGAAGCTGACGGTTACCACGGCCGACGGCGCACCGCGCATCGTCGACCAACCCCCGATCGTCCGGCACCTCGACATCGGGTCGCTCGAAGCCATCGAGGGGATCGTCGCGTCCTACCGGGCGACGGTGCGGGCGGACGTCCTGCTGCTGCTCTCCCAGTACCGCGTCGTGGATTTCGCGATGCGGATCGTGGGAGTGGGCAGTGTGGGCACCCGGTGCTTCGTCGTCCTGCTGCTCGGGCCGGCCGACGAGCCGCTGTTCCTCCAGGTCAAGGAGGCCGGACAGTCGGTGCTGGAGACGCACGGCGGGATCCGCGAGACTCCCCACCGCGTCGCGTCCGAACTCATCACGCACGGCCAGGGCGCCCGGGTCGTGGGTGCGCAGCGAATCCTGCAGGCCCACTCGGATCCGCTCCTCGGCTGGATCACCGGCGTGCCCGGTCCGGACGGCGTGCGACGGGACTTCTACGTCCGGCAGTTCCGTGACATGAAGGGATCGGTGCAGTGGGATCGGTTGAGTGCCGCACAGTTGGAGCGGTACGGCCGGTTGTGCGGGGCGCTGCTCGCCCGTGCCCACAGCCAGAGCCCGGTCGGCGCGTTCGTCGCCGGGTACCTCGGCCGCGGGACGGTCTTCGACGAGGCGGTCGCGCGGTGGTCGGCCGCCTACGCCGATCGCACGGAGCAGGACTGGCGGGCGCTGTGCGACAAGGGGCCGTAGGTCACCAGCAGCGCCCCTCGCCGCGGTAGGTGGGGACGGTGGTGCGGGTGCCGTCGGCGTCGACGAGGTGCAGTTCCGCGAACCGCTCGCACAGCTCCCCCGCCTTGGCGTGCCGCAACCATACGCGCCCGCCGACGGGCAGATCCGCCGCGGCACGGCCGGTGACGGGGGTCTGCACCTCACCGGCTCCCTCGGCGCGCAGCAGCCGCAGGCCGGCGGGACGGACCGGACGCGGCACCCGCGAGGGACCCGCCGGGCCGGAGGCGATGTAGCCGCCCCCGAAGAGGGTGGCGACGGTGGGGCCGGGCCTGCGCACCGTGGGCAGTGCGAAATACAGCGCAGGGCGCGGGGTGAAGGCCCGGTAGCGATCGAACAGCGTGGGCACGTACAGACCGGAGCCGGCGGTGACCTCGGTGACGACCGGGTCGGCGGAGCTGACCTCGAGCGAGCCGGTGCCGCCGCTGTTGACGATCTCGAGGTCGCCGACGACAGCACGGACGGCCCCGGCGACGGCGCCGCGCCGGGTGGACAGCTCGGCGGCCGAGCGGCGTTTGACCCACCGGACCGCCGGCGAGGTGTCGGGCAGACCGGCGATCTGCGCCTCGTAGAACATCACGCCGACGACGGCGAAACCGGCGGTCGTCGCGCAGCGCGCAAGCTGCGCCACCTCGTCGGGGGTGCGCAGCGGCGAGCGCCGCACACCGAGATGCACCGGCCCGAGCCGCAGTGACGCGTCCACGTCGAGGCACACGCGGGGACGCACGCGGGCGGTGCCGAGGGCGTCGCGCACGATGCCGAGCTGGGCGGCGGAGTCGACCATGAGGGTGACGGCGTCGAGCGCCTGCGGCCGGCCGGCCAGTTCGGCGAGCGCGGCTCGGTCGACGGTCGGATAGCCGAGAAGCACGTCGCGGGCGCCGCGCTCGACCAGCCAGAGCGCTTCGCGCAGCGAGTACGCCATGATCCCACGGAATCCGGCCCTGGCGGTGAGGCCGGTGCCGAGCACCTCCTCGAGGACGGCGCGGCACCGGACGGACTTGCTCGCCACTCGCACGGGGGTACCCCCGGCGCGGCGGACGAGGTCGGCGGCGTTGCTCCGGAGCGTGGGGAGATCGACGGCCGCGAGCGGGGGGTCCAGGTCGGCCGTCGCGTCGTGGAGCCGGTCGAGGGGGTGGGTCACGGCGGGGTCCAATCCACGGCAGGTCGGGGGTCGCGGCCAGTCAAGCACCGAGTTGGACCTGTGTCCAGGTTCAGGTCGTTTCCACGGCCCGTCCGGCGACGATCGCGGCGATGTCGTCGAGTTCGGTGACGATGGCGTCGCCGTCCCGATCGACCAGCCATCGCAGGACCAGTCCGTCGAGCATGGCCAGCGCGAGCCGGGCGACGGTCGAGACGGGCTCGATCCACTCGGTGCCGGTGCGGGCGGCGCACTCCTCGAGGAACGTCCGTGCCTCGACGTCCATGATGCGGTACTGATCGGTGGCGATGTTGCCGCCGAGGGGCTCGCCGGCATCGCGGTGACGCAGCGAGTACGCCGTGATCTCGTAGGTGAGCAGCTGCCGGTCGGGCGTCTTCTCGATCGTCGGCCACATCGCGTTGATCCCCACGTAGAGCAGCTGCCGCAAGCCGCGCAGGCCCTGCGGGTCGGGTCCGTCCTGCGGGAGGGTGAAGGCGGTGCGCAGCGCCTGGCTGAGCTGGAGCACCAGCGCCTCCCCCATCGCGGCGACGAGGGCCTCCTTGCTCTCGAAGCAGTAGTGCACCACCCCGAGGGAGACGCCGGCGTGCTCGGCGACCGCCCGCACGGTGACGGCCCCGAGACCCCCGCCCTCTGCCAGCGCGAGAGCGGATTCGACGAGTTGGGCTCGACGTTGGTCCGCCGGCAACCGGTTCAGCATGCCTCCGATCGTAGAACCCGGCCCGGATCCGTCGGCACCTATTGACCTGGACGGTCGTCCAAGTCGATGATTGGCGCATGGCCACCGACCGCCCCGTCGCCACCTGGCACAACTGGGCCCACACCGAATCCGCGACGCCGCACGCGTACGAGACCCCGGAAACCCTGGAGGAGATCGTCGCCGTCGTCGCACACGCATCCGGACGCGGGCTGCGCGTCAAGGCGGTCGGGGCCGGCCACTCCTTCACCGGCGTCGCCGTCACCGACGGCGTGCTCGTCTCCCTCGACCGGTTCACCGGCATCGAGGAGGTCCGTCCCACCCCTGCGGGTGCGTTCGTCACGGTGCGGGCCGGCACCCGGCTGCGGGATCTCAACCGGCTCCTGTGGGAGCACGGTCTGGCGGTGCCGAACCTCGGGGACATCGACGTGCAGTCGCTCGCCGGCGCGATGTCCACCGGCACCCACGGCACCGGCGCCCGGTTCGGGGGCCTGGCCACCGTCGCGCGCGCGGCCACCCTCGTCCTTGCGGACGGCTCGGTCGTGCGCTGCTCCCCCGAGGCCGAGCCGGAACTCTTCGAGGCCGCCCGGCTCGGCCTCGGCGCCGTCGGCATCCTCGCCACGATCACCCTGGAGTGTGTGCCCGCGTTCGCACTGCATGCGGCGGAAGCACCCGGGACGCTCGACGACACCCTGGCCGTGCTCGAGCGCGACCGGCTCGGCGTCGACCACTTCGAGTTCTACTGGTTTCCGCACACCGACCGGGTACTCACCAAGCGCAACACCCGGCTGCCCGACGACGCACCGGGCGCCCCGGTGGGACGGCTGCGCGGCTTCCTCGACGACGAGGTGCTCGCCAACGGCATGTTCGAGGTCGTCCAGCGCCTCGCAACCCGCGCGCCGGCCCTCGTCCCCAAGCTCAACGGGTTCGCCGCGCGGACCCTGTCCCCCCGGGAGTTCGTCGATCGCAGCTACCGCGTCTTCGCCTCCCCGCGCCGGGTCCGGTTCCGGGAGATGGAGTACGCCGTCCCCGTCGAATCCGCGACCGAGGTGCTCACCGAGATCGATACGTGGCTCTCCCGCAGCGACTTCCACGTCGCATTTCCGGTGGAGGTACGCTTCGCCGCCGCCGACGACGTGTGGCTGTCGACGGCCCACGGCCGCGACAGTGCCTATCTCGCGGTGCACCAGTACCACCGTCGCGAACACCGGCCGTACTTCGATGCGGTCGAGGCGATCGCCCGCGCCGTGGACGGCCGGCCGCACTGGGGCAAGATGCACGGCCGCACCGCGGCCGACCTGCGCGCGACGTATCCGCGATTCGACGACTTCCTCGCCGTCCGCGACCGCGTCGACCCGCAGCGCACGTTCGCCAACCCGTACCTGGACCGCGTGCTCGGCCCGTAGCTCGCGCCCGGACCGCACGTCCTATCCGAACGATGCCGTGATCGAATTGCGCGCCAACGTCTCCCGCTGCTCGTCGGTGAGCCCGAGCCGGTCGCGCAGCGCCGCGAACGTGTCGTCGACGTACCCGCCGAAGTACGCCGGATCGTCGGAGTTCACGGTCACCAGCAGACCCGCCTCGAGCATGCGCGGCAGCGGATGCTGCTCGATCGAATCCACCACGCGCAGGCGGACATTCGACAAAGGACAGACGGTGAGCGGAATCTGCTCGTCGACGAGGCGCGCGACGAGAAGCGGGTCCTCGAGGGAGCGGATTCCGTGGTCGATGCGTTCGGCCCCGAGCAGATCCAGTGCCTGCCAGACGTATTCGGGCGGCCCCTCCTCCCCCGCATGGGCGACCGCGTGCAGGCCCTCGGCGCGGGCGCGGGCGAAGACGTCCTCGAACAGCGACGGCGGATAACCCACCTCCGCGGAGTCCAGGCCCAGCCCGCTGATCGGAGCCGACAGGCGCAGCAGTTCCCCGAACACCTCCTCGGCCTCGTGCACGGGCCGGTCCCGCACGACGGACGCGATCATCGCCGCGTCGACGCCGAACTCCCGCCGGCCCGCCGCGACGGCGGCGGCGAGGCCCTCGACCACCTCGGCCAGCGGCACGCCGCGGCTCGTGTGCGCCTGCGGGTCGAAGAAGAACTCGGCCCGCGTCACCCCGGCCTGCGCCGCCCGGCGCAGGTACGCCGTCGCGAGATCGGTGAAGTCCTCGGCGGTCCTCAGCACCTGCATGTTCGCGTAGTACAGGTCGAGGAACGACTGCAGGTCGGTGAACTCGTACCGGCCGCGCAGCTCGTCGAGGTCGGCATACGGGAGCGAGACGCGGTTGCGCTCGGCGAGAGCGAAGATCAGCTCCGGTTCGAGGGTGCCCTCGATGTGGACGTGCAGTTCGGCGAGCACGATCGATCTCCTTCGTCGGCGCGGGTCGTCAGCGGCCCTTCCAGACCGGCGGACGCTTCTGCGCGAACGCCGTCGCACCCTCGCGGGCGTCCTCGGACACGAACACCGGGCCGACGATCTCGCGCTGGCGGTCGAAGGCCTCGTCCGCCGGCCAGTCGGCGGCCTTGGCGATGACCTCCTTGGTGGCCGCCACGGCGAGCGGGCCGTTGGCCGTGATCCGTTCGGCGAGAGCCAGGGCGCCCGCCAGCGCACCGCCCGGCTCGGTGAGAACGTTGACGAAACCGTAGCCGTGGGCCTCCTCGGCGGTGAACGCGTCGCCGGTGAGCGCCAGTTCCATCGCCTTCTGATACGGAATCCGGGTGGGCAGGCGCAGCAGGCCACCACCCGCGGCGACGAGTCCGCGCTTGACCTCCGGGATGCCGAACTTCGCGTCCGTGGCGGCGACCACGAGGTCGGTGGCGAGGACGAGTTCGGTGCCGCCGGCGAGCGCGAAGCCCTCGACGGCGGCGATGATCGGCTTGCGCGGCGGCGCCTCGGTGAAGCCGAGACCCTTGCCCGGCACCGCGATGTTCTCCCCGGCGACGAACGCCTTGAGATCCATACCGGCGCAGAAGGTGCCGCCGGCACCGGTGAGCACGCCCACGGACAGGTCGGGGTCGGCGTCGAGTTCGTCGACGGCGGCCGCGAGGCCGTGGCTGACGGCCGCGTCGACGGCGTTGCGGGCCTCGGGACGGTTGATGGTGATCACCAGAATTCGACCGCGACGCTCGAGCAGGACCTCGTCGGACATGCGCACACCTTTCACGGGGTTCGGTTGCCGATCGCGCGTGCCGCGGTCCGTTCGCTTGTACCGCACTCGAACCCGACGGCAGCGGACCGCCGTGTCACGACACGCGGACGGCGACGGGCGTGACGAAACCGTCCGCGTCGATGTGCACCTGGTCGCCGGTGCGGAACCAGCCGTCGTCGAAGGTCTCGGCGGTCGCCTCCGGGTCGTTCCAGTAGCGGCGAGCGACACTGGGGCCGCGGCACAGCAGTTCGCCTTCACCTCGATCGGCCGCCGGACCGAGGAGGGCGACCTCCATCCCGCCGAACGGAACCCCCACGCTGCGCGGGTGTGCGGCCCGCTGATCGGTGGGCAGCAGCAATCCGATGCCGCCGGTCTCGGCCACCCCCCAGCCGCGCACGCATCTCGCCGCGGGGAACGACGCACGCAGGTGCCGCCACGGCACGCGCACCCCCCGCGCCCCGGCGGCGACGACGGTGCCGCCGGCCGCCAGGGTCGGCAGCAGTTGCACGGCGCTGCCCGCCGCCGTGGACAGCGGTGCGGTGAGCACCGTGCGCGCGCCCTCCGCGGTCAGGTCCATGGCGTGCACCACGGCCTCGATCGTGGAGAGGATGTTCTCGTTGGTGAGCTCGACCCCGTGCAGTCCCCCGCCGCGTTTGCGCACGTAGTACAACACCGCGAGCTCGTCCGGCGCGGCGCCCTCGTCCAGGAACGCCACCCCGTCGGGCAGCTCTCCGTCGAGGGTCAGGACGGCGCCGCTGTCCTCGGCGATCCACTCGAGTTCCGGTTCGCTGCACGTCGGATCCGGCAGCACCGGCACGCCACCGGCGAGGACCACCCCGAGGAACGCGTACAGCCAGCGGAATCCGTTCGGGCAGTGGACGACGACGCGGTCGGCCGGGCCCACGCCCTGATCGAGCAGGCCGCCGGCCACCCGGGCCGCCGACGACCACATCTGCCCGTAGGTGAGGGCGTTGCCGGCCCGGTCCACGGCGGCGACGCGGGCGGAATGCCGCAGCGCGCTGCGGTCGAGCAGCTCGGCCAGGCACGGCTCGAGGTCCTCGTACCGCAGGACACCGTCCAAGCGGCGACTGACGCGTTCGTCACGGAACCACCCGGCTGCACACGAAACCCGGACCAGCGCCACCGACATCGTCACCTCCGCCTCGTCGTGTGCCTGCACTATATGGCGCGGGTCACAGCTGGGGGCTGGATCGGCTCACCTTCCCGTGTACGACGCCTTCCCCGGCCCGACGGAGAGGAAGCTCCGCACCGCACCTTTCAGGTCGTCGGTGCCGAACAGCGCACCGGAGACCTCCGGGGTCTCCGAGTCGGCGTGGGCGACGCCACCGGACCGCCACGCGCCGATGATGCGCTTGGTGGCGTCGTGGGCGCGGGTGGGACCGTCGGCGAGCCGGTCCGTGAGGGCGCGCGCCGCGGCGTCGACGTCGTCGTGCACCGCGTTGACCACTCCCCACGACCGCAGCGTCTCGGCGTCGTAGAGATCGCCGGTCATCACCAGCTCGCGCGCACGGCCGGAGCCGGCGCGCTCCGCCAGCCGCTGCGGCCCGCCCATCGACGGAGTCAGACCGACGACGGTCTCCACCAGCCCGAACTTCGCGCCCGGCGCCGCGAGGACGATGTCGCAGGCGAGCGAGATCTCGAATGCCGCGGTGAGGGTGAGCCCGTGCGCGGCGAACACGACGGGGCACGGCAGGGCCTCGAGCGGATGGATGATCCGAGCGAACAGGTCCTGCCACAGCTGGGCGCCCTGGCCGGCGTCGAGGCCCTCGAACAGGTGGACGTCCACACCGCCGGAGACGACCTTGCCCTCCGCGCGGATCAGGACCGCGCGCGGCGGTGCCGCCCCGAGCGCGGCGACGTCGGCGATCACGGCGTCGAACAGGGCTCGGTCGAACAGGTTCAGCGTGCCGTGCGCGACGGTCAGCACGGCGACCTCGGCACCGGCCGCGGTGGTGTGGCGCTCGAGGCGGGTGGGGTGGGTGGTCTGCGTCATGCGCGCCACACTAGGCGAGTGTGCTGCGCTCCTCGAGGGACAGGCTCGGCACCGGCTCGGCCCGGCCGGGCCGACCGAAGAACAGCGCCGCGGCGAAGCCGACGAGCAGGACCGCGGCGGGCAGCAGCGTCGACTCGGCCATGGCGGCGGCGAAGGGCGCGCGCACCGGCTCCGGCAGGGCCGTCGTCCCGCCCTCGGCCGCGTCGGCCGTCCCGCCGCCGGTGAGCCCGTGCACGGCGAGGCGCGAGGTGATGAGCGCCCCCACGGCGGCGCTGCCCAGGACGGCACCGACCTGACGGGTGGTGTTGTAGACACCCGACCCGGCCCCCGCCTGATGGGGCGGCAGGCCGTGCGTCGCGGTGGCGGCGAGGGG
>NZ_AJFC01000038.1:0-30873 GCF_000256505.1 Rhodococcus sp. P14
TGTCATCAGTGCCGCCAGCCACGCCAGCGCCACCGCGAGCAGCGCGAAGCCGGTGCCGGCGATGTAGCGCGGATGGGTCCGGTCCACGAGCCGGCCGACCATCGGGGCGAGCACGCCGGTCAGGACCGCCATCGGGGCCATCAGCAGCGCCGACTCCGTGGGTGTCCAGCCGCGCACGCCCTGGGCGTAGAACATCAACGGCAGGACCATCGCGGTGACCGAGAAGCCCATCGCGGCGATGCCGATGTTGGCCAGCGAGAAGTTGCGGTCGCGGAACAAGCCGAGCGGGACGAGCGGCTCTCCGCGCCCGCGGGACTGGTACCACACGAACACCGCCAGCAGCGCCACTCCGGCGGCGATCAGCACCCACACGGGCGTGGACCAGTCGTAGGAGTTGCCCTCCTGGATACCGAACACGAGGCAGAACATGCCCGCGCCGCTGAGCAGCACGCCGAGGAGGTCGAACCGGTGCGGATGGGTGGGCAGCGCCGGGACCAGGCGCGCCGCCAGGACGAACCCGACGATCCCGACCGGCACGTTGACGAAGAAGATCCACTCCCAGCCGAGGTGGTCGACGAGGACACCGCCGGCCAGCGGACCCACGAGGGTGGCCACACCGGCCACCGCGCCCCACAGTCCCATGGCGGTGCCCCGCCGGTCCGGCGGGAAGGTGCGGGTGATGATCGCCATGGTCTGGGGGGTCATCAGCGCCGCGCCGAGGCCCTGGAAGACCCGGGCGACGACGAGGGCGGCGACGGTGCCGGACAACCCGCACCACAGCGACGCCGCGGTGAACACCACCAGCCCCGCCAGGTAGACCCGCTTCGGGCCGAACCGGTCCCCGAGGCGGCCGGTGACCAACAGCGGCACCGCGTACGCCAGCAGGTAGGCGCTGGTGACCCACACGACGTTGTTGATGTCGGTGTCGAGCGCCCGCATGATCGCCGGGTTGGCGACCGCCACGATGGTGCTGTCCACCAGGATCATGAAGAACCCGAGGCACAGCGCCCACAGCGCCGGCCACGGACTTGTCTCGGTCTCCACCCGCACGCCCTCCGCTCGTAGGCGTCTACGGTAGCGCCGTGGACGGACATCTCCTGGACATCGTGCGGCTGGCCTGGTGCCGCGAACTCGGGCTCGACGACGCAGCGCTCGCCACCCCGGGCCGGGTGACGCGGGTGGACGACGCATCCGCCCTGGTCCGGGTGCTACGACTCGGCGACGTCAGCGCGGTGGTGGGCCCGGGCTGGGTGGTCGACGCCGTCGCGACGGTGCCCGACGCGGAGCTGGACGCGTCGGCGCTGCTCGAGCTGACGCGCGGGCACGCGGTGCGCAGCCACGCGCTGAGCTACTGCGCCGACTGGGTCGACGCGACACGGGTCCGCGATCCGCTGATCTCCCACGAGGTCGACGACCTGGCGGAGCTGTTGCGGCGCTGCCCACCCGACGACGCGACCGAGGCGGGCCTCGAGATCGTGACCGAGGCGGGCCTCGAGATAGTGACCGAGGCGGGCCTCGAGAACGTGACCGAGGCGGGGCTCGAGAACGTGACCGGGGAGGCGTCGTCGTTCGTGCTGCTCGACGACGACCACCGGCCGCTGTCGGGTGCGGTGTACACCGAAGTGCAGTCGATCCTGGCGGACGTGACGGCGCTGACCGTGCCGGAGCACCGCCGGATCGGCCTGGCGGCGACCGTCGCGACCCTGGCGACGCACGATGCGCTCGACGCCGGACTCGTCCCCCAGTGGCGGGCCCGGCGCGACAACACCGCGGGCCGTGGCCTGGCCGCGGTGTTGGGGTACACCGAACTGGGAACCCACATCTCGGTGGCAGTACCGGCCGCCGCAGGAACGTAACGAGCCGCAGGAACGTAACGAGTGAGGGGAGCCCAGTGAACGAGCACTCGGGAGGCGACGGGGACGGGTACATCACGCCCGGCGCCGAGTACAGCCGTGACACGCACTACATCACCACGCGCATCACAGCCGACGGGCGCGACGGGTACCCGGTGGAGGCCGGCCGGTACCGGCTGATCGCGGCCCGCGCCTGCCCGTGGGCGAACCGCGCGCTCATCGTGCGGCGGCTGCTGGGGCTCGAGGACGCGCTGTCGCTGGGGTTGTGCGGCCCCACGCACGACGAGCGCAGCTGGACGTTCGATCTGGACCCGGGCGGGGTCGATCCGGTGCTGCAGATCCCGCGGTTGCAGGACGCGTACTTCGCGCGGGACCCCGAGTACTCCCGGGGGATCACGGTGCCCGCCGTCGTCGACGTGCCTACCGGCCGCGTGGTCACCAACGACTACCCGCAGATCACCCTGGACTTCGCCACGGAGTGGACGGCACTGCACCGCGACGGCGCCCCCGACCTCTACCCGGAACCGCTGCGCGACGAGATCGACGAGGTCGCCGAGCTCGTCTACCAGGACGTCAACAACGGCGTGTACCGGTGCGGGTTCGCCGGGTCCCAGCGCGCGTACGACCGTGCCTTCGACCGGCTGTTCGCGCGGCTGGACTGGCTCGAGGAACGGCTCGGCTCCCGTCGGTACCTGGTGGGCGAGACGATCACCGAGGCGGACGTGCGGCTGTTCACCACGCTGGCCCGCTTCGACGCCGTCTACCACGGGCATTTCAAGTGCAACCGGAATCTGCTGGCGTCCATGCCGGCGTTGTGGGGGTACGCCCGGGACCTGTTCCAGACGCCCGGTTTCGGCGACACCATCGACTTCGGGCAGATCAAGCAGCACTACTACATCGTGCACACCGACATCAATCCGACGCAGATCGTGCCGAAGGGCCCCGACCCGAGCGGATGGCTGACCCCGCACGGCCGGGAAGAGCTGGGCGGCACGCCGTTCGGGGACGGCACGCCGCCGCCCCCGCCGCGGGCGCAGGAGGCGGTGCCGGCCTGAGTCCGACTCACGCGCCCGCGTACGTTCCGAAACTCCAGTACACCCCCTGCGGGTCCCGGCACGTGAAGTCGTGCGATCCGTAGTCGGTGTCGTGCAGGCCGAGGACGACCGTGGCACCGGCGGCCACAGCGCGGGCGTGCAGCGCGTCGACCGCGGGGGCGTCGGGGAGGACGAGGTAGATGCAGCCGGTGCCGGCGGGTATCTCGATCGGGCCGCCCCGGCCGGCCGAGCCGAGCATGACGCCGCCGCCGTGCGGCCAGCGCAGCTCGGCGTGGTCGACGCGCCCGCCGTCGCCGTAGACGGCGTTCTCGGTGAAGCCGAACGCGTCGACGAGGAAGCGGATCGCCGCCCGGGCATCGGTGTAGGAGAGGCAGGGCCACACGGGTGTGGTGAGTGCTGTCGTAGTCATGGTTGCCAGTGTTCGTCGGCAGCCGGGTCGCCGTCTTGGACGATTGGGAACTGCTCGTCGCGCAGCCAGTGCGACGGCGGAACCCCGGCGATCGCGCGCCATTCCCGTGCGAGGTGGGCCTGATCGTAGAACCCGGACCGGGCGGCCACGTCGGCGAGCACGTGCGGTCCGGGCCGGCGCAGCAGCCGACGGGACCGGTCGAACCGGACCACCCGCGCCGCCTCCTTGGGCCCCACCCCGAACTCGGCGGTGAATCGTGCGTTCAGATACCTTCGACTCCAACCGATCTCGTCGGCCAGGTCGGCGATCCGCACACCGGGGGTGCGGGGATCCTGCAGCCTGCGCCACACGTGACGCAGGTGTGGATCGATCTCGCCGTGCTCGGCGGCGAGCCGCCGGGCGAGCACCTCGTCGAGGACCCGGAATCGGCTTTCCCACCCCGCAGCGGCGGCGATCCGCTCGCCGAGTTCCCGGGCGGCGGCGCCGAGCACGTCCTCGAGATCGACGACCCACGCGCCGAGTGCACCGGCGGGCACCCCCAGCAACACCCGGGCTCCCGCCGGGGTGAGCGCGAGCTGGATTCCGTGCTGGTTGCCGTCGTGGGCGATGGTGACGGCGGTGGTGGCCAGGCCGCTCGCGAGCGCACCGAACCGGCCGGGGCCCTGACCCGGTGCCGCGGCCCGCGCGAGTTCGACAGGGGCACCGATCGTGAGCACGACGGTCAGGTCCGGGGACGGCAGACCGAGGTGGGTACCGGGGGCGAATCCCGTCAGCCGGTACCCGTCGTAACTGCGCACGTAGGGGCACAGCGGCGGGGCGGGCCGCCGCCGGGCACCGTCCGAGATGCCGGTCACGGTCCCAGGGTAAACACGGATTGACGCCACGCCCACGGGGTACACAGGGTGAGCAGCCGTGGAACTCACGGCGGTGTATGCAGGCCCGGGAGGGCCGGGAGGATCGAGGACGGAACGATGAGCGACAGGGTAGGACGCGTGGAGAAGTATCTCGTCACGCTCCTGGACAACGGCAGCAGGCTGCAAGCGCCCGCGGTGGCACGCTACGTCGACCTGACGCGGCGTGCCCATCCCGACGAGACTCCCGAGCAGATCATCAGGCGGTTGGAGAAGACCTTCCTCAACGGAGTCACCGGGAGCGGCACGGCGGCCGGCGCCGCGGCGACCGTGCCCGGGATCGGCACACTCGCGTCGATCGCCGCGGTCGGCGCCGAGACCGCGTTCTTCCTCGAGGCCGCCGCGTTGCTGACCCTGGCGGTGGCATCGGTGCACGGGATCGAACCGCACCAGCACGAGCAGCGCCGCGCCCTCGTGCTCGCCGTGGCACTGGGCGAAGCCGGCATGGAGATCGTCGAGCGCGCCACCGGCACGACCGCGAAGACGTGGACGTCGGCGCTCACCGGCAAGATCCCCGGTGCCCAGCTGAAGTCCGTGAACAAATCGCTCGTGCGGACCTTCGTCCGCAAGTACCTCGCCAAGCGCAGCGCCCTGGTGTTCGGCAAGCTCGTGCCCGCCGGCATCGGTGCCGCGATCGGTGGCGCGGGCAACCGCGCGCTGGGCAAGCGGGTCATCGCGAACGCCCGGGACGCGTTCGGGCCGCCGCCGGCGCAGTGGCCGTCGCAGCGTCCACCGCTCACCGGCGCAGCGTCCGGACCGGACGGGGATCCGAACTGGCAGGCGCTGTCCTCCCCCCTGACCGGCTGGTGACATGTCCGCGGGCAAGGTGTTCGTGCGCGAGAGCGGATCCGGCACCCGCACCGTGGTTCTCCTGCACGGATACTCCGATCACGGGGGCACCTGGTGCAAGGTGGTCCCGGCGCTGGCCGAGCGCCACCGGGTCCTGACCGTCGACCTGCCCGGATTCGGCCGCAGCGCCGGACACTGGCGGGCGCCGGTGCTGGATCACTATGTCGACACCGTCGCCGAGGTGATCGCCGACTGCGCGGATCCGGTGGCGCTGATCGGCAATTCGCTGGGAGCGGTGACCTCGCTGGCGTTCGCATCGACGTATCCGGGCCGGGTGGACGGCGTCGTGCTCGCCGACATGCCGGGGATGGCCGGGATCCCGCGCAGCTGGTCGAGCGGCGCGCGGTTGCCGCTGGACATGGTGTCGCGCGCGCTGTCCCGGCCCGTGCCGCCCGCCCTGGTGCAGTTCGCCGTCGCCACTCTCTACGCCCGTGCGGCGCTGCACCGTCCGGACCGGCTGGGCGTCGACACCCGCACCGCGTTCGCGGCGAACTACGCGAGCCGGCGCAGCATCGAGACCCTGCTGGCCGTCGGCCGGGCCGTGATCCCCGAACTGGCCCGGCTGCCCATCCCCGAAATGGTGAACTCCCTGTCCGTGCCGGCACTGCTGGTGTGGGGTGAGCGGGATCTGATCACCCCGGCGCGCGCCGCGGGCCGGGTGCATACTGGCGCCCGACGGCGGGTCGCGATCATTCCGGACGCCGGGCATTGCCCGCAGCTCGACTCCCCCAGCGAATTCCTCGAACTGGTGCTGCCGTTCCTCGAGCGGTCCTTCTCCCGGCCTGCCGCGCCGGGCACGTAGGCTCTCGGGGTCCGAGCAGGACCCACCAGAGAGGGAGTCGATGACAGCGCCGTTCCCGACGGAGCCGGCCGCCGGCGCCGGGTACGCGCCCGCGGCGGGTATCGCCGTGCAGGGCCTGTGGAAGAACTTCCGCGACGTACCCGCGGTGTCGGACCTGTCGTTCTCCGTGCCGCCAGGTTCGATCACGGGATTTCTCGGGCCGAACGGTTCCGGGAAGACGACGACCCTGCGGATGCTGCTCGGCCTGGTGCGCCCGACGGCCGGTGTCGCGCTCGTCGACGGGGTGCCCTTCACCTCGCTGCCGCACCCGGCACGGGTGGTCGGTGCGGTGCTGGACGCGCAGAGCTTCCATCCCAAGCACACCGCCGGCACCCATCTCGAGGTGTACGCCGCGGCGATCGGCGTGCCGTCGGCACAGGTGCGGCGCGTCCTCGACCTGACCGGGCTCGCCGCGGCGACCCGCCGGCGGATCGGCGAGTTCTCCCTCGGCATGCGGCAGCGGCTGGCGCTGGCCACCGCGCTGCTCGGCGAACCGCGCTACCTCGTGCTCGACGAACCGGCGAACGGCCTCGACCCCGAAGGCATGGCCTGGTTGCGCGACTTCCTGCTCGGCTACGCCCGCTCCGGGGGCACCGTGCTGATCTCGAGTCACATCCTGCGGGAGGTCGAGCAGACGGCCGACCGTCTGGTGATCATCAGCCGCGGCAGGCTCGTGCACCAGGGCACGACGGCGGATCTGCGGCATGCGCATCGAGCCCGGGTCCTCGTCGCCGTCTCCGATCCCGCCCGCCTGGCGACGGCTCTCGCCGCATCGGGCCACACCGACGCGCAGGTCCAGTCCGACGGGCGGCTCGCGATCGTCGGGGTGGAACCCGAGCGTGTCGCCGAGCTCGCCACCGCGTACGGCGTGACCGTCTTCGGAACGAGCGTCGAGCACATCGACCTCGAGCAGGTGTTCCTGACGATGACGGCGGGGCAGTACGTGGGTGCCGCGCCCGGGTGGGGGATGCAGGGACCGCCGGCTCCACAGCCCCCGTACCCGGGGCAGTTCCCACAGCCCCCGCAACAGCCGCCGTACCCGGGGCAGTTCCCGCACTCCCCACAGCCTCATCCGCCGACCGGTTGGGAAGGACCCCGTTGACTGCGTTGCTGACGGCCGAGTTCCGTAAGGTCCTGGGCCTGCGTTACTGGTGGATCCTCGGGATCGCCCCGGCGGTGGTGGGCCTGTTCTCGGGGGCTCTGACCCTGCCGATCCTCACCACCCTCGAGGGACTCGTCGGCGAGAACTTCGCCGAAGCCGCCGCCGCCGCGATCGGTGTCGCGGTCGCACTGGCGCTGGTGTTCCTGTTCGCGGCCCTGTTCGGGGTGGTCAACACGGGCAGCGAGTTCCAGCACCGCACCATCGTCACCAGTTTCCTGACCGCCCGCGGCCGCGACGGGGTCGTCGCCGCCAAGCTGACGACGGCGGTCGCGTTCGGCCTGTTGTACTGCGTGGTGGTGGAAACCGTGTCGGTGCTGACCGTCCTGATGTTCGGCGGCGGACCGTCCGGCGACGGCTCGGGGGCGGGCAATGTCGCCGCGGTCCTCGGCGCCGGCCTGTTCGCCGCGATGCTGTGGGCCCTCATGGGCGCGGGGCTCGGCCTGCTCACCGGTTCGACGGCCGGCAGCGTCCTGGCGATCACCGCCTGGGTTCCGTTCGGGGAGCTGATCGTCTCGCTGATCCTCGACGGTCTCGGGGCGGGTGCGCTCGCCCGGCTGCTGCCCGGACAGCTCACCTGGTACACGGTGTTCACGGCCATCGACCTGCCCGAGGAGGTCGACCCGGCTGTGACGTGGCCGGCGGCGCCGCTGGGGTTGCTCGGCTGGACGGTACTGCTGTGCGGCCTCGGCTGGTGGCGTACCCGTACCCGCGACATCGTCTGATTCCCTCTGCGCGGATTCGTCCGCTCGTTGCGAATTCGCGCCGGTCGCGCACGGAGCGGATTCCGAAGGGCCGAGTGGATCCGCTTCGACGGAAGCGGATCGTGGAGAGCCGTGACCGTGGCCCGCGTCCTGTCGGCCGCCGGGGCTAATGTCGAAAAGCGATGGCACACGACGCGCGTTCCCCCGGTTGGATCCGTCGGCTGGGCGCGGAGGCCTGGCAGCACCGCCGCGTCGCGCTCGGCGCACTGACCGTCACCGTCGTCGCCGCACTGATCGACATCACCTTCCCGCTGCTGACCAAGCTGGCACTCGACAGCGCCACCCACCCGGAGGGGCACGACCTGCAGCTGATCGGTCTGGCGGCGGCGGCGATCGCGGGGGGCGCGGTGGTGCGGTTCGGGTGCCAGTACGGCCGGCGGATGCTCGCCGGCCGGCTCTCCCTCGACGTGCAGCACGACCTGCGGCTCGGTCTGCTCGCCTCTCTGCAGCGGCTCGACGGACGCGGCCAGGACCAGATCCGCACCGGGCAGGTGGTGTCGCGCTCCATCACCGACCTGCAACTCGTCCAGGGTCTGCTCGCGATGGTCCCCATGTCGGCGGGGGCGCTGCTGCAGTTCGTCCTGGCACTCGTGATCATGGCGGTGCTCTCCCCGCTGCTGACCCTGGTCGCCCTCGTCACCGTGCCGGTGATCGCCGGGGTGGTGGCCCTCGTCCGGCCCAAGCTGTTCGCGGCGACGTGGTCGGCGCAGCAACGCGCCGCCGACCTGGCCCAGCACGTGGAGGAGACCGTCACCGGGGTGCGGGTGGTCAAGGGGTTCGGGCAGGAGGGCCGCGCCGTCGACCAGCTCGAACAGCACGGTCGCGCCCTCTACGCCGAGCGCATGCGCGCCGCCCGGATCAACGCCGCGTTCGCCGCCCCGATGGGGGCCATCCCGCAGCTCGGGCTCGTCGCCGTGATCGCGCTCGGCGGCTGGCTGGCCCTGCAGGGCACCGTCACCGTCGGCACGTTCCTCGCGTTCGCCGCCTACCTGGCGACGATGACGGCGACCACCCGCACGCTGTCGTCGGTGGTGATCATGGCGCAGCTCTCCCGGGCGGCGGTCGAGCGGGTGTACGAGGTGATCGACACCGAACCCGACGTCGCCGACCCGCCGCACCCGGTGCCGTTGCCGGAGGGACCGCTCGGGCTGGTCCTCGATTCGGTGACCTTCGGCTTCGAGCCCGGCCGGCCCGTCCTCGACGGTCTCGATCTCGAACTGGCGCCGGGCGAGACCGTCGCCGTGGTCGGCGCCGCCGGCTCCGGCAAGACCGCGCTGTCGCTGCTGCTGCCCCGGTTCTATGCCCCCGAGTCCGGGACGGTGTACGTCACCGCCGCCGACGGCGAACGAATCGACGTCGGGGCCCTGCGTGCCGAGCAGTTGCGCGAGGCGGTGAGCCTGGTGTTCGACGAGCCGTTCCTGTTCTCGGACACGATCGCCGCGAACATCGCGCTCGGCCGGCCCGAGGCGAGCGCCGAGGAGATCCGCGCCGCCGCGCGGGCCGCGTGCGCGGACGAGTTCGTCGAGGCGCTCCCCGAGGGGTACGACACCGTGGTCGGCGAGCGGGGGCTGACGCTCTCCGGTGGGCAGCGGCAGCGGGTCGCGCTGGCCCGTGCGTTGCTGCTCGATCCTCGGGTGCTGATTCTCGACGACGCGACCTCGGCCGTGGACGCGGAGACGGAGGCCGCGATCTTCGCGGCGCTGCGGGCACGCCCGAAGCGCACCACGCTGATCCTCGCGCACCGGCGGTCCACGCTCTCCCTCGCCGACCGGGTCGCGGTGCTCGACGGCGGCCGCGTGGCCGACTCCGGAACGGTCCACGAACTCGAGACGCGCAATGCCCTGTTCCGGGCCCTGCTCACTGGCGACGAGGACGAGGCGCCCGAGCCGGAGCGCACCGACGGGCACGCCCTCGGCGCGTTGTGGCCGGAGGCGGCGCCCGGCTCCGATCCGGTCGTGGTGCGGGCGGCCGCACCGCAGGGGGGCCCGGGCGGTGGCGGCCGCGGCGGCGGTCCGATGAGCGGCGCCCTCGGGTCGGTCGCCCCGACGCCGGCGCTGCGCCGGGCGGTCGAGGCGTTGCCCCCGGCCACCGAGCGACCGGGGCTGGACACGGCACAGCTGCGGCGCCCCGACCCCGAGTTCCGCCTCTCCCGGACGCTGCGGCCGGTGCGGTGGCTGCTGGCGGCGGTGGTGTTGTGCCTGGCGGTCGAGTCGCTGACGTCGATCGCGTTCCCGTCGATCGTGCGCTACGCCGTCGACCGGGGCGTCACGCCGGGCGAACCCGGCCCGTTGTGGGCGGCCACCGCCGTGGGTGCCGCGCTGGCGCTGCTGGCGTGGCTGGTAGTGGCGCTGCTCACCGTGCTCACCGCGCGTGCCGGTGAGCGGGTGCTGTTCGGGTTGCGGGTGCGCAGCTATGCGCACCTGCAGCGGCTGGGGCTGGACTACTACGAGCGGGAACTGTCCGGCCGCATCATGACCCGGATGACCACCGACGTCGACGCACTCTCGTCGTTCATCCAGACCGGGTTGTCCACGGCGGTCGTGAGCGTGCTGACGCTGGCCGGGATCTCCGTCGCCCTGCTGGCCACCGACCTCACCCTGGGGCTGGTGGCGCTGGCGGTGGTGCCGCCGCTGCTCGCGGCGACACTGTGGTTCCGGCGGGTCTCGTCCACGGCCTACTCGGTCTCCCGTGAACGCATCTCGCTGGTCAATGCGGACTTCCAGGAGAACATCACCGGGTTGCGGGCAGCCCAGGCATACCGCCGCGAGGAATTCGCGGCCCGCCGGTTCGCCGAACGCGCCGATGCGTACCGGCGCAGCCGGATGCGCTCCCAGCGGGCCATCTCGCTGTACTTCCCGTTCATCGCGCTGCTGTCCGACCTCGCGCTGGCCGCGGTGGTGTTCGTCGGGGCCCGGGAGGTGGCGTCGGGCGCGACGACCGCGGGCGTGCTCGTCGCATTCGTGCTCTACCTCGGTCTGTTGTTCGGTCCCATCCAGCAGTTGTCGCAGGTGTTCGACAGCTATCAGCAGGCCCGGGTGGGACTGCGCCGGATCGGTGACCTGCTGCGGACCGAGAGTTCCCTCGAGACGGGCGGCACCGGCACGGTGCCGATCCCGGGACATCTGCGCGGCGACGTACGGCTCGAGCAGGTCGGGTTCCGCTACGCGGGTGCCGACGCGGACGCGCTCACCGGCGTGGACCTGCACTTACCGGCCGGTTCGACGGTGGCACTGGTCGGACGCACGGGGGCCGGCAAGTCCACGATCGTCAAACTGCTGGCCCGGTTCTACGATCCGACGTCCGGTTCGGTGCGCGTGGACGACGTCGACCTGCGCGGCTACCGACTGCCCGAGTACCGGGCCCGGCTCGGCGTCGTCCCGCAGGAAGCGCATCTGTTCACCGGCACCGTCGCGAGCAACATCGCCTACGGGCGGCCCGACGCGGAGCGCACGGCGATCGAGGCGGCGGCCCGCGCAGTGGGGGCGCTCGACATGATCGCCGGTCTGCCGGGCGGCATGCTGCACCCCGTCGGCGAGCGGGGGCAAGGCCTGTCCGCCGGGCAACGTCAGCTCGTCGCGCTGGCCCGGGCCGAACTCGTCGATCCGGACCTGCTGCTGCTCGACGAGGCCACCGCGACTCTCGACCCGGGCACCGAACGCGCGGTGCTCGCGGCGGGCGAGTCGGTGACCCGCAGCCGCACCGCCGTGGTGGTGGCCCACCGATTGGCGACCGCGGCCCGCTCCGACCTGATCGTGGTGGTCGACGGCGGGCGCATCGTGGAGACCGGATCGCACGACGCGCTGCGTCACGCCGGAGGCGTGTACACGACCCTCTGTGATGCGGCCCAAATGCGGGCAGGGAATAATCGGCTGTCGAGAACCGTCGTCGATGGGGACCCCGTCGACTCAGAGATTGTGAGGTAGGTCTCGACCGTGGCAGAGCTTTTTTGTTCGTCACAGTCGCGGGCTAGCCTCATATACATAGGCACTCCGATCGGGTACCGAAGAAAGAAACGAGGCGAACAACTGCCGTGAGCAGCAGCTCTACTTCCCAGTTCGGACAGAACCAGTGGTTGGTTGACGAGATGTACCAGCGGTTCCAGGACGATCCGTCGTCCGTGGACGCCAGCTGGCACGAATTCTTGACGGACTACTCCCCGGAGGCGGCGGTCGCAGGTGGCGCGAACGGTGCCACGCAGACCCAGCGTCCGGCGCAGAGTTCCGCTCCGACCTCCACCGAATCCACTCCCGCCTCGAAGGCCGCCCCGGCCGAGACTCCGCCGAAGGCCACCCCCGCCCCGGCGAAGGCCGGCACCGCCCCGGCGAAGGCCGCTCCGAAGCCGGCCGAGCCCGCCGCCAAGCCGGCGGCCGCGAAGCCGGCCCCCGCGAAGCCCGCCGCCAAGCCGGCCCCCGCGAAGCCCGCCGCTTCGGCTACCCAGGAAGAGTCCAAGGTTCTCCGTGGCGCTGCTGCTGCCGTCGCGAAGAACATGAACGCCTCGCTTTCGATCCCGACCGCCACCAGTGTGCGCGCCATCCCTGCGAAGCTGATGGTCGACAACCGGATCGTCATCAACAACCACCTCGCCCGTACCCGCGGCGGCAAGGTGTCGTTCACCCACCTGCTCGGCTACGCCATCGTGCAGGCGGTGAAGGCGTTCCCGAACATGAACCGCCACTTCGCCGAGATCGACGGCAAGCCGAACGCGGTCACCCCCGCGCACACCAACCTCGGGCTGGCCATCGACCTGGCCGGCAAGGACGGCAACCGTTCGCTCGTCGTCGCCGCGATCAAGAACTGCGAGTCGATGAACTTCGCGCAGTTCTATTCCGCGTACGAGGACATCGTCCGTCGTGCGCGCGACGGCAAGCTCACCGCCGAGGACTTCTCCGGGGTCACCATCTCGCTGACCAACCCGGGCGGCATCGGCACCGTGCACTCGGTGCCCCGCCTGATGCCGGGCCAGGGCGCCATCATCGGCGCCGGCGCGATGGAGTACCCGGCCGAGTTCCAGGGCGCCTCCGACGAGCGCATCGCCGAGCTCGGCGTCGGCAAGCTCATGACGTTGACCTCCACGTACGATCACCGCATCATCCAGGGCGCGGAGTCCGGCGACTTCCTGCGGACCGTCCACAACCTGCTCATCAGCGACGATTTCTACGACGAGATCTTCCACACGCTGCACATCCCCTACGAGCCGGTCCGCTGGCGCAAGGACGTGCCGGAAGGCGCCGTCGACAAGAGCACCCGCGTCCTCGAGCTGATCGCCGCCTACCGCAGCCGCGGCCACCTGATGGCCGACACGGATCCGCTGCAGTTCGTCAAGGACAAGTTCCGGTCGCACCCGGACCTCGACGTCACCACCCACGACCTGACCCTGTGGGACCTCGACCGGGAGTTCAACGTCGGCGGCTTCCACGGGCAGCAGCGCATGAAGCTGCGCGACGTGCTGTCGGTGCTGCGGGACGCCTACTGCCGCCACGTCGGCGTGGAGTACACCCACATCCTCGACCCCGAGCAGCAGCAGTGGCTGCAGGAGCGCGTCGAGGCGCACCACGTCAAGCCGACCGTGGCACAGCAGAAGTACATCCTCAGCCGCCTCAACGCCGCCGAGGCGTTCGAGACGTTCCTGCAGACCAAGTACGTCGGCCAGAAGCGGTTCTCGCTCGAGGGCGCCGAGTCGGTCATCCCGATGATGGACGCGATCATCGACCAGGCCGCCGAGCACGAGCTCGACGAGGTCGCCATCGCGATGCCGCACCGCGGCCGCCTGAACGTGCTGGCCAACATCGTCGGCAAGCCGTACTCGAAGATCTTCACCGAGTTCGAGGGCAACCTGAACCCGGCCGCTGCCCACGGATCCGGCGACGTGAAGTACCACCTCGGCGCCGAGGGCAACTACATCCAGATGTTCGGCGACAACGACATCAACGTCTCGCTCACGGCGAACCCGTCGCATCTCGAGGCCGTCAACCCGGTCCTCGAGGGCCTCGTGCGCGCCAAGCAGGACATCCTGGACAAGGGCGAGGGTGGCTTCACCGTCATGCCGCTGCTGCTGCACGGTGACGCGGCGTTCGCCGGCCAGGGTGTCGTGGCCGAGACCCTCAACCTCGCGCTGCTACGGGGCTACCGCACCGGCGGCACCGTGCACATCGTCGTCAACAACCAGGTCGGCTTCACCACGGCCCCCGAGCACTCGCGGTCGTCGGAGTACTGCACCGACGTCGCGAAGATGATCGGCGCGCCGATCTTCCACGTCAACGGCGACGACCCGGAGGCGTGCGTGTGGGTGGCCCGCCTCGCCGTGGACTTCCGCGAGAAGTTCAACAAGGACGTCGTCATCGACATGATCTGCTACCGCCGTCGCGGCCACAACGAGGGCGACGACCCGTCGATGACGCAGCCGGCGATGTACGACGTGATCGACACCAAGCGCAGCGTCCGCAAGAGCTACACCGAGTCCCTCATCGGTCGTGGCGACATCTCGCTCAAAGAGGCCGAGGACGCGCTGCGCGACTACCAGGGCCAGCTCGAACGGGTCTTCAACGAGGTCCGCGAGCTCGAAAAGTTCAAGCCGGAGCCGTCCGAGTCGGTCGAGCTCGACCAGACGCCGCCGGCGAAGCTGACCACCGCGGTCGACAAGTCGGTGCTCGAGCGGATCGGCGACGCGTTCGTCAACGTCCCCGAGGGCTTCTCCGTGCATCCGCGCGTCAAGCCAGTCATCGAGAAGCGTCGCGAGATGTCCCGTGAGGGCCACATCGACTGGGCGTACGCCGAGCTGCTCGCGTTCGGTTCGCTGGTCGAGCAGGGCGCGCTGGTGCGTCTGGCCGGCCAGGACTCGCGCCGCGGCACGTTCACCCAGCGTCACGCGGTGCTCATCGACCGCAAGACCGGCGCCGAGTACACCCCCCTGCAGCAGGTCGCGGCCGAGGGCGGCAAGGGCGGCAAGTTCATGGTGTACGACTCGGCGCTCACCGAGTTCGCGGGCCTGGGCTTCGAGTACGGCTACTCCGTGGGCAACCCCGAGGCGCTGGTGCTGTGGGAGGCGCAGTTCGGCGACTTCGTCAACGGCGCGCAGTCCATCATCGACGAGTTCATCTCCTCCGGCGAAGCCAAGTGGGGCCAGCTCTCCGACGTGGTGCTGCTGCTGCCGCACGGCCACGAGGGCCAGGGCCCGGACCACACCTCGGGCCGCATCGAGCGGTTCCTGCAGCTGTGTGCGGAGGGTTCGATGACGGTGGCCATGCCGTCCACCCCGGCAAGCTACTTCCACCTGCTGCGCCGGCATCACCTCGACGGGATCCGCCGTCCGCTGGTGGTGTTCACGCCGAAGTCGATGCTGCGCAACAAGGCCGCGGTCAGCAACCTCGAGGACTTCACCAACGGTAAGTTCCGCTCGGTGTTCGAGGAGCCGATGTACGAGAGCGACGGCGGCGACCGCGAGAAGGTCACCCGGGTTCTGCTGACCTCCGGCAAGCTCTACTGGGAGCTGAAGGCCAAGAAGGACAAGGAGAAGCGGGACGACGTCGCGATCCTGCGGATCGAGCAGCTGTACCCGGTGCCGCGCCGGCGTATCGCCGAGGCACTCGACCGGTACCCGAACGCGCACGAGTTCTTCTGGGTGCAGGAGGAGCCGGCCAACCAGGGCGCGTGGCCGTTCCTGGGCCTGGCGCTGCCGGAGATGCTGCCCGAGAAGCTGTCGGGCATCAAGCGGGCGTCGCGCCGCGCGATGTCGGCGCCGTCGTCGGGGTCGAGCAAGGTGCACGCTGTCGAGCAGCAGGAGATCCTGGAGAAGGCGTTCGGTCAGTAGGTCACCGGCGGTACCCCGCGGTTCTCACACGAGCCGGGTCGCGCCTGCCCTTCGGGGCAGCCGGCCCGGCTCGCGCCGTTTCCTACGATCCAGCGACGTGACCGAATGTCACATCCGGTCGATCGAATCGACTGGATGTCACATTCGGCCCGCCGGCAGCCAGGGCGAGCGCCGGCAGAGCCGCGACGGCCAGGTCCACGAACTCCTCGCGGGTGAGCTGCGGGTCCCGCAGCCAGGCGATCGTGGTGTCCTCGACGAACGCGATCCAGCCGCGCACCGCCAGGGTTACGGCGGGGCCGGCGTCGATGCCGATGCGGTGCAGGTGCGCGACGGTACGTTCGACCATCGCGGTGCGGGTGTCCTCGAAGACCTGTCGCATGTCCGGATCCCCGCTCGCGGTGCCGCGCAGCATCGACAGGTAGGTGTCGCGGTGGTCGGTGACGTAGTCGACGTACGCGACGATCGTGCCGCGCAGCATGTCCATCGGTTCGAGGCTGTCGTCGGGTGCGGTGCGCTCGAGCATGTCGCGGCTGGTGTGCCGGACGAGTTCGACGTGGAAGTCGTGCTTGGACGCGAAGTAGTGGAACAGCAGCCCGCGCGACACCCCGGCCTGATCGGCGATCTCCTCCACGGAGATCTGCTCGAGCGGCCGTTCGGCGAGCAGCTGGACGCCGAGGTCGACGAGCTGGGCCCGGCGCTCGGCAGGACTGAGCCTGGTGCGCTTGACGATGTTGCCCTTCACAGGTGCCATGCAAACATTCTTGTTGAATCGTAGTCAACAGCTATTGACCCCCACTCAGTATGGCCCTACGCTCATTTACATGAGTCTTCCGGTAACAGACACCATCGCCACCGATGCGCACCCGCGTCAGGTCGACACGCTGATCATCGGCAGCGGGTTCGCCGGACTCGGCGCCGCCGTCCGACTGACGCAGGCCGGCAAGGACTTCGTGGTCCTCGAACGCGGCTCGGAGGTCGGCGGCACCTGGCGCGACAACACGTACCCGGGCGCCGCGTGCGACGTTCCCTCCAATCTGTACTCCTACTCGTTCGCCCTGAACCCGGGCTGGACGCGGTCCTTCTCGCCTCAGCCCGAGATCCAGGCCTACATCGCCTCGATCGCCGACAAGTACGACGTGCGCCGCCGCACCGTCTTCGGCTGCGACGTGCAGACCGTCCGCTGGAACGACGCCACCCACCGGTGGGACGTGCAGACCACCAAGGGCGCGTTCGAGGCCCGGATCGTCGTCTCCGCCGTCGGCGCGCTGTGCGAACCGGCGCTGCCCGACATCGAGGGCATCGACCGGTTCCGGGGCGAGATCTTCCACTCCGCCCGGTGGAACCACGACGCGGACCTCACCGGCAAGCGCGTCGCCGTGATCGGCACCGGCGCCTCCTCGATCCAGATCGTGCCCGCCATCGCCGGCAAGGTCGCCCACCTCGACGTCTACCAGCGCACCGCGCCATGGGTGCTGCCGCGCGCCGACCGCGAGTACACCCCCGTCGAGCGGCTCGCGTTCCGCCACCTGCCCGGATTCCAGCGCCTGTCCCGCGCCCTGCAGTACCTCACCCGCGAGACACAGGTCGTCGGCCTCGCCAAGGCACCGGCGTTCATGAAGCCGCTCGAGCTCGCCGCCCGCACGCACATCCGCCGCCAGATCGCCGACCCCGAGCTGCGCCGCAAGGTCACCCCGGACTTCCAGATCGGCTGCAAGCGGATGCTCATCTCCAACAACTACTACCCCGCGCTGGCCCGCCCGAACGTCGACCTGGTCACCGACGGCATCGCGGAGGTCACCGCGGACGGCATCGTCACCCGCGACGGCACCACCCGGCAGGTCGACGCCATCGTCGTCGCGACCGGTTTCCACGTCACCGACTCGCCCACCTTCGCCGGCATCTTCGGCAAGGACGGCCGCAGTCTCGCCGACGTCTTCGACGCCACCGGCATGCAGGGCTACAAGGGTGCCGCGGTCGCCGGGTTCCCCAACATGTTCTTCCTCGTGGGACCGAACACCGGCCTGGGCCACACTTCGATGGTGTACATGATCGAATCCCAGCTGAACTACGTCGTGGACGCGATCGAGACCATCGACCGCCATCGGATCGGCACCGTCGAGGTGCGCGCCGAGGGGCAGGACGACTACAACCGCAACCTGCAGGACGCCCTGAAGCGCAGCGTGTGGAACAACGGCGGCTGCGCGAGCTGGTACCTCGACAAGCACGGCAACAACACCACCCTGTGGCCGAGCTTTACGTTCGAGTTCCGCCGTATCACCCGGCATTTCGATCTGGATGCCTACCGCAGCGTCGCTGCGGCAGATCTCCCCCCGGTCCCGGCGCAGACGCCGGCGGCCGTTCGTGACACCGATGAGACCGACGCCCGGAAGGTGGCAGCACAGTGAGCGAGTTCGCAGGAAAGGTAGCTGTCATCACCGGCGCCGGATCGGGCATCGGCCGCGCTCTGGCGCTCGAGCTCGCCCGGCGCGGCGCCCGGCTGGCCCTGTCCGACGTCGACACCGTCGGGCTGGAGGAAACCGCGCGCCGGGCCCGCGATCTCGGCGCCGAGGTCAAGGCCGACCACCTCGACGTCACGCAGCGCGAGGCGGTGCTCGACTACGCCGACGCCGTCGCCGCCCACTTCGGCCAGGTCAACCAGATCTACAACAACGCCGGCATCGCCTACCACGGAGAGTTCGAGCGCTCGGAGTTCAAGGACATCGAGCGGATCATGGACGTCGACTTCTGGGGCGTGGTCAACGGCACCAAGGCGTTCCTGCCCCACGTCGTCGCGTCCGGCGACGGACACATCGTCAACGTCTCGAGCCTGTTCGGGCTGCTGTCCATCCCCGGTCAGAGCGCCTACAACTCCGCGAAGTTCGCCGTCCGCGGCTTCACCGAGTCCCTGCGCCAGGAAATGCTGATCGCCGGGCACCCCGTCAAGGTCAGCTGTGTCCATCCCGGCGGCATCAAGACCGCGATCGCCCGCAATGCGGCCGTCCCGGCGGGCGATGACCAGGAGTCCTTCGCCCAGTTCTTCGACCGCAAGCTGGCGCGCACCAGCCCGGAGGACGCGGCCCGCACCATCGTCGAGGGGGTGCGCAAGGGCCGGCCCCGGATACTCGTGGGCGCCGACGCGAAGGTCCTCGACGCCTGGGTACGCGCGGTGGGCCCGTCCTACCAGCGTGTCGTCGCATTCGTCAGTGGCCGCTTCGTGCCCAGGGGCTAGGGTCGCGGTCATGCCACAGCTCCCCCTGCCCGTCGTGCGGGCCGCGTTGCGTCCGGCGTACCGGCTGGCCCTCAACGCCCGGTTGCCGTACTCCGCCCAGCGACGGCTGCTCGAGCTGGTCGCCCCGATCCAGACCCTGCCCGAGGGCACGGTGGTCCGGCAGGTCACGCTCGCGGGCCGGCCGGCCGAACGCGTCACCGTCGGCGCCACCGAACGTCCCACCGCGGTGCTGTACCTGCACGGCGGCGCGTACACGGTGGGCTCCCCCGCCACGCACCGGTCCCTGGCCGCGCACCTGGCCGCGGCCTCGGGTTCGGCGGTCTACGTGCTCGACTACCGGCTGGCTCCCGAGCACCCCTACCCCGCCGCCCTGGACGACGCGGTCGGTGCGTACCTCGAGCTGGTGACCGAGCACGGCGTGACCCCGGGGACCGCCCCGATCGCCGGGGATTCGGCCGGGGGCGGGCTGGCGGTCGCGACGGCGCGACGGCTGATCGACCGGCACGGGGTCCGTCCCGCCGCCCTGGGTCTGATCGCACCGTTGGCCGACCCCGGCTCGCGCGACTTCCCGTTCGACCGGGACACGGTCCTCAACGCCGCCTGGATCTCGGCCTCGGCCCGCGCGTATCTCGGCGGGCACGACGCCGCCGACCCCGGCTACGCGCCCCTGCGGGGAGACCTGAACGGGCTGCCGCCGACGCTGATCCATGTCGGCACCGGCGAGATGCTGTACCCGCAGGTCACCGAGTTCGCCCGCAAGCTCCGCGACGCGGGTGTGGAGGTGACGGTCACCGAGCAGCGCGATCTGTGGCACGTGGCCCATCTGCAGGCCGCGCTGGTGGGTCAGGCCGCCGACGCGGTGGCACAGCTGGGCGGGTTCCTGCGTTCACACGTGCTCGGTGAGCCAGGCCTGCGCGACGACCGCTGAGTCCTCGCCGCCGTCGATCCGGCCGAGCATCTCGGCCAGGTCGGCGGTGGTGAGCTCGCCCGCGACGAGGCTCAGAGCCTCGAGCTGACGTTCCCCCAGGACGTGTTCGCGGAACACGGGGACGACGTTCTGGGCAGCGAACACCGGTGGCTCCGTGGCAGTTGCGTCCTCCGGATCCGTCCCGGGCGCGCGGTCCGGTGCGTCCTCGAGCGCGACCCCCGAGGTGTCGCGCGCGACGACCGAGGTGGTGGTCAGCGCGGCCGCGCTCGCACCCTGCGTGGCCGCGTGCAGCGCCACGTCGTCGTCGCCGGACTCGACACGGCCCGGGACGCAACCTCTTTCGGCCAGGTCCCGCAGGCCGTCGTTCACCTCGAACCCGCCGGACACCGTCACGGTCAGTTCGCCGCACCGGCCGAGAATTCCGGCCACTTCGGTGGTGCCGAGCCGCTCCGCGGTGGCATCGGACACGAGGAGCATCGAACGATCCTGGGCGGCAGCATAATCCGTGATCGCCAGGTCGTCGGGCAGGGAACGGGCGAGGGCCTCGAACACGTCCTCGGCGTCCGTGTCCGGGGCAGCCGGAGCGAAGTACCGCAGCAACCGGCCGGTGTAGTCCGGCACGAGGGTCACCTCGGCCGCGTCCAGCGCCGCCAGGTATCCGGCCCGGTCACCGAGCCCGGTTCGCAGTTCGGTACGGGTTCCGCTTCCGGCCAGGGCGCCGGCGTAGATGCGGGCCAGCAGCTCGCTCGCGACGTCGTCCCCGGATCCGACGACCACCGTGGCGGCATCCGCCGACTCGTCGAGAACCGACGGGCCGCACCCGGTCAGCACCGCGACGGCGACCGTCAGCCCGGCCGCCGTCCGTCCGAATCCCCCGCCGCGCCGTCTCCTCACGTTCCACACGTTGCCCATCCTCGCGCATCCCCGGAAAGCCGAACGCCCCGGCCGGAACCTGGGTGCGGGCTCCGGCCGGGGCGTGCGGTCGATCGCGTCAGTCGGTGACGCCCTCGGCCCGTGCCGCGGCCGCGACGGCCTCGGCGACGGCGGGCGCCACCCGCGGATCGAGAGGGCTCGGGACGATCTTGTCCACGGCCAACTCGTCACCGACGACCGAGAGGATGGCCTCGGCGGCGGCGAGCTTCATGCCCTCGGTGATGCGCCGGGCACCGGCGTCGAGCGCGCCCTTGAACACACCGGGGAAGGCCAGCACGTTGTTGATCTGGTTCGGGAAGTCGCTGCGCCCGGTCGCCACGATCGCGGCGTGCTTGGCGGCGATCGTCGGGTGGATCTCCGGGTCCGGGTTCGACAGCGCGAACACGATCGCACCGTCGGCCATCTCGGCGACGATCTCCTCGGGCACCGTGCCGGCCGAGACGCCGATGAACACGTCCGCACCGCTCAGGGCCTCGATCAGGCCGCCGTGCCGGCCGGCCGGGTTGGTCCGCGCGGCCAGGTCGACCTTGACCTCGTTCAGGTCGGTGCGCTCGCGCGAGACGATGCCCTTCGAGTCCAGCACGGTCACATCCGCGGCGCCGGCGGCGAGCAGGATGTTGGCCACCGCCACGCCGGCCGCGCCGGCACCGGAGATGACGATGCGCAGGCCGGACAGCTCCCGGTTCTGCACCTTGGCCGCACCCTTGAGCGCGGCGAGCGCGACGATCGCGGTGCCGTGCTGGTCGTCGTGCATGACCGGGCAGTCCAGCGCCTCGATCACGCGCTTCTCGATCTCGAAGCAACGCGGGGCCGAGATGTCCTCGAGATTGACCGCGCCGAAGCTCGGGCGCAGCCGGATCAGGGTCTCGACGATCGCGTCGGGGTCCTTGGTGTCGAGGACCAGCGGGATCGAGTTCAGGCCGGCGAACTTCTTGAACAGGGCGGACTTGCCCTCCATCACCGGCAGCGACGCGCGCGGGCCGATGTCACCGAGGCCGAGGACGGCCGAGCCGTCGGAGACGACCACCACCAGGCGGTTGGTCCAGGTGTAGCGGTCGGCGAGGGTCTCGTCGGCCGCGATCGCGCGGGAGACCTGCGCGACGCCGGGCGTGTAGGCGATCGACAGGTCCCGCTGCGTCTCCAGCGGTGCGGTGAGCTCGACGGACAGCTTGCCGTCGACGTGGCTGCCGAAGATTTCCTCGTCGGTCAACTCGACCTTCTGGGGGGTAGGTGCATCAGACACGATTGACACGATGACACTCCTGCTCGAGCCGGAACCACTCGGGTTCCGGTTACTGCGAAGTAGCTGCGCGACGGACATCGGGTGCAGCGCTTCGCCAAGGACATTTCGGTGAAGCTTCCGGGCGCGATCACGGTTACCGCTGTACAACGCTGTACGACTTCCGGAGCGTGATGGCGCCGAGGCGGGTGAGCCCTGGCGACGAGCCCTCTACAGGGTCTGCCATCTTCGTCCGGCTTCGAGGCGGTGGCACCGAGGCCGGATTGAGGAAAAGTTTGCCACCTTCACAAGCCAACAATCAAATCGGTATTTCTTGCGAATGTCTCACGATTTTCGGCGCTCACCTGTGAGTTTGGACAGCCGAGCCGCAATGTCGACCCCACGATCGGGGTCGTTCCGAGGCAAAAGCCCGAGATGCCGACCGGTTACCTGCCGGTAACGCACGGGGGTCCGAACGTCAGCCCCACCACTGGGTGAACATCAGAACCGCGCCCGTGAGATAGACCACAGCCACGCCCGCGACCGCGGCGAGACCACGCCGGCGGTCCGCGAACAGCTGCGCGGCCGTGGCGACGAGCGCCGCGACGACGTGCGCGGACAGCGACGCCGAACCCGGCCCCGGGAAATCCCGCTTGTCCCCCAGGTACTGCGCCACCCAGACCACCGCTGTCAGGACGATCACCGCGCCGCACACCACACCCGACAGGGCTCGCAGTCCCCGCACGACGAACCCGTCCCGACTCGGCGTCCCACCGCGGGGCGATGCCGCCGCGGGCGCCTCGTAGGCGTCGCGCCCGGAGCGGTGAGCGGAGTCGTCGTAGAAGTCGTCGTGCCCGACGGCGCGGTCGTCGCGGCGCGCCGGGCGGCCCCAGGTGCTCATCCCTCGAGCACCTCGACCCCGGTGGCCCGTGCCGTCAGCGCCTCGAACGCCTCGGCGTCCGTCGTGTACCGGCCGAGCGGGACGGCCTTGTTGCCGCCGTGGTAGTCGGACGACCCCGTGACGAACAGATCGAGCTTCGCCGCCATGTCCCGCATGAGCTGCGCGTCGGCCGGAGCGTGGTCCGGATGGTCCGCCTCGAGGCCGCCGAGGCCCAGTTCCGCGAGTTCCTCGATGTGGTCGAGTGCGAGCAGCCGGCCCCGGGACCGGGCACGGGCATGCGCCACGACGGTGACACCGCCGGAGTCGGCGACCATGCGCACGGCCTCCGACAGCGGAGTGTCCGCCTTGGTGACGTAGTAGCGACCCCGCGACGACAGCAGGTCCGCGAACGCGGCCTCGATGCTCGGAACGACCCCCGCCTCCACCAGCGCGCGCGCCAGGTGCGGCCGCCCGGCCACCGGACCGGCGGCGGTGACGATCCGTTCGGGATCGACGGGCAGCCCGTCGGCGGCCATCCGCTCGGCCATCGCCCGGATACGGCCCACCCGCTCCCCGCGCAGGCGCTCCCGCTCGACCGCGAACGCCTCGTTCCGCGGGTCGAACAGGTAGGCGAGCAGATGCACCGCCACGGGCCGGCCGTCCTCACCGCGTCCGGTGCACGACATCTCCATGCCGCGGATCAGCCGCAGTCCCGCAGGCAGGGCGTCGGCCGCCGCGTCCCAGCCGGCGGTGGTGTCGTGGTCGGTCAGGGCGACCACGTCGAGCCCGGCCTCGACCGCGGCACGGACGAGTCCCGCCGGGGTGTCGGTCCCGTCGGAGGCCAGCGAGTGGGTATGCAGATCGATACGCACCCCACCAGTGTGTCAGGTGCCGTCGTGCGGCCCCGGCGGGCGGTCCGGGGCGGGTTAGCATGACGCTGCGACCGCCCGGACGGGCCGGAGCGTGCTGCGCGGAAGGGAACCGATGCCGAACCTGCCCTCGCACCCGTCGCGCCGGACCGGCGCCCCGGCGTCCACCCTGCGCGTCCCCGCCGAGCGGGCGGTGGTGGACTGCGCCGTCTACGTCGACGGCGTGCGGCTGCCGGGCCGTTACGCCCACGGCGCGGCGCTCGAGGAGGTGCGCCGGCGCGGCGCCGGATTCGTGTGGCTCGGCCTGCACGAGCCCGACGAACAGCAGATGACGAGCGTGGGCCGCACGTTCGGGCTGCACGAACTGACGGTCGAGGACGCCGTGCACGCGCATCAGCGGCCCAAGCTCGAACGCTACGACGACGTGACGTTCCTCGTGCTGCGGACCGTGAACTACGTCGAACACGAGTCGGTGACCACGACCAAGGAGATCGTCGAGACCGGCGAGATCATGCTCTTCTGCGGCCGGGACTTCGTCGTCAGCGTCCGCCACGGCGACCACTCCGCGCTGGCGGACGTGCGGCATCGGCTCGAGGCCGCCCCGGAGCGGCTGGCGCTGGGTCCGTCGTCGGTGCTGCACGCCGTCGCCGACCACGTCGTGGACACGTACCTCGCCGTGGTCGACGCCGTGCAGCCGGACATCGACGACCTCGAGGAACTGGTGTTCACGCCCGACACCCGCATCGCGGTGGAGCAGATCTATCTGCTCAAGCGGGAGATCGTGGAACTGCGACGGGCGGTGCTCCCCCTCGCGACGCCGCTGCGCCAGCTGACCCGCGGCGCGGGCAATCCGGTGCCCAAGGAGGTGCGGCGCTACTTCCGGGACGTCGCCGATCATCACACCAAAGTGGCCGAGCGCATCGCGGACTACGACGAGACGCTGAGCACCCTCGTCGATGCCGCGATCGCGAAGGTGACGGTGCAGCAGAACACCGACATGCGCCGGATCTCGGCGTGGGTGGCGATCGCGGCCGTGCCCACGATGATCGCCGGGATCTACGGGATGAACTTCGACAACATGCCCGAACTGCACTGGGAGCACGGGTACTTCGTGGTCATCGGGGCGATCGTCGCGATCACCGTCGGCCTGTTCGTCACCTTCCGCCGCAACAAATGGCTCTGATCACCGCGGCGCGGGACCGCCTGACGCCGGTCGCTTCCGCAGGGCACACCCGTGGGACGTGGGTGCTCGCGGCGGCCCTCGTCCTGATCGTCCTGCAGCTGGCGGTGCGCTCCCTGCTCGCGTTCGGCGGGCAGTTCTACTGGGACGACCTGATTCTGGTCGGACGGGCGGGCCTGCACCCGCTGCTGTCGTTCGAGTTGCTCGGCTACGACCACGACGGCCATCTCATGCCGGGTGCGTTCGTGGTGGCCGACGTGATCACGAGCCTCGCACCGCTGCAGTGGTGGCCGGCGGCTGCGACGCTCGTGGCCGGCCAGGCGTTGGCGTCGCTGGCCGTGCTGCGCGTGCTGTGGTTGCTGCTCGGACCGCGGCAGGCGCTGCTCGGCCCGCTGCTGTTCTACCTGTTCACGCCCCTGACGCTGCCGGCGTTCGCGTGGTGGGCGGCGGGCCTGAATTCGCTGCCGCTGCAGGCGGGCCTGGCGTGGGTGGCCGGCGACGCGATCCGTGCGGCGCGCACGGGCCGGCTCCGCTACGCGCTGAGCGGGACGGCGGTCACCGGCGTCGCACTGCTGTTCTTCGAGAAGTCGGTGCTGGTACCGGCGGTGGCCTTCGCGACCGTCGCGCTGATGTACGGGTTGGACGGCCACCCCCGGCCGGTGCGCACCGCGGCGCGACGCGCGGCGCCGCTGTGGCTCGGCTCGGCGCTGGTCCTCGCGGCCTGGGCGGCGGCGTACCTGTCCCTCGTCGAGTCCCGGTTCGGGGCGCCGACGGGCGACATGGTCCGGGGGCTGACGCACCACGGTGTCTCGTTCGGGGTGCTGCCGGCGCTGCTGGGCGGGCCGTGGCGATGGGACCGCTGGAATCCGGGACCGCCGTGGGCGGATCCGCCGACCGGGCTCGTCGTGGCGGCCTGGGCCGCGGTGCTCGCCGTCCTGGTGTGGTCGCTGCGGCGCAGCCGGCGCACGGGCTGGGTGTGGGCCGCGACGGCCGCCTACGTGGCGGCCTCGACGGCCGCGATGATCACCACCCGCTTCGGCCCGGACACGACGTACGAACTGGCCCAGACCCTGCGCTACCACACCGACACGGCCGTGGTCGTCGCGATCGGAACGGCCCTGATCCTGCGCGCCGGCCCACGCGACGACCCGCGGCGCGCACCCGCGCGGCGGATCGTCGCCGCCGGGTGCGCGGTGGTCTTCACGGCGAGCTGTCTGTGGTCCACGACGACCTTCGCGCGCACCTGGGCCGACAACCCCACCGGCGCCTACCTGGCCGCCGCGAGGTCCGCGCTCACCGCACGCCCCGACGTGCCGATCCTCGACCATCCCGTGTCGGTGTGGGTGCTCCTGCCGGTCACCCACCCCCACAACCTCCTGAGCCGGGTGTTCTCGCCGTTGCCGGGACGCGCCGAGATCGGCGCCGTCACCACCGAACTGCAGGTGCTCGACGACCGGGGACGACTCGTGCCGGCGGAACTCGTTCCGGTGCGGCACGTGCTGCCCGGTCCGGTGTCCGACTGCGGGCATCTGCTCACCGAGTCGAGGACGACCGTGCTGCCCGCCGACACGGCGCTCGTGGGCGGGGAGTGGACGGTGCAGCTGAACTACCGCGCCTCCGCGGACGGCGAGATCGAGGTGGGGTTTCCCGCCGCCCCGCGGGTGCGGGTACCGGTCACCGAGGGACTGGGCACGGCCTACGCACGGGTCCCGGGCGCAGGCACCGGGCTGCAGGCCCGCTCGGCATCGGCGGGACTCGACGTGTGCCTGGCGGGGGGCCCGATCGGCGTCGTCGTCCCGCGCTGACCGCGCCCGTCACATTCGGGCTCCCGTCACATTCGGGCTCCCGTCACATTCGGGCCGGGGCGCGGTTCGGGTCCCGCACGTCGATGCCGGCCTCCGACCACGCCTCGCGCAGCGCGTCGCCGCCGCGCAACCGCTTCCACGCGGCCTCGGTGCCCGTCAGCGGGATCACCTCGAAGAACCGCACCGGGTCGGCGGGCTCGGGCAGTACCAGTTCGGGGACGTCGCTCGGCTCGAGCATCACCGCGGTGAAGGGTGCCCCCTGCCACAACGGCTCCCCCAGGTCGAGCAGGGCGTCGTCGGTGAGAACGACGCCCTCCACCGCGGGCAGTGCCGCGAGCGTCGCGAGCGTGCGGACCAGCCCCGGCAGAGTGCCGGTGAGGCCGCGCATGCTCAGAATCAGTTCGGCGCGCGGCCCCCGCGTCGGGTCGGCGACCGTCGCGGTGGGGTCGCCCATCGGATGCCGCGAACACCCCAGGGTCGCGAACCGCACGAGGTCCGGCTGTTCCACGCGGAACCGCAGCACCTCGACGGGTTCGAGTCCGAGGAACGTCACGGACGCCGTCTCCGGCTCGGCGCCCCCGAAGCGGGCGCTGAGATGGGCACGGACGGCGGGCAGCACGGCGTCGATCACCCCTGCAATGTAGACCCGGCGCGGGGCTCGTGCCGCCGGTGCGTCCCGCACCGATCCGGGTCACCGGGAGCCCGTCCGCCGGTACCGTCGTGTCATGGTGCGAGACACCGGCTTCCCCGGCGCCGATGCCGGCGACGACTTCTCCCGGCAGCGCCGGCGCGCCGAGTACGCGCGACTGATCGCCTGGCTTCGCCGCGAACCCGGGGACGTCAACGCCGTGCTGCCGTTCGACGCCGTCGTGCGGGCGCTGGGCAGGGTCGGGGAACGGCGTCTGGGGCTGCAGAGCATCGACGTGGCCTCGATCGTCGGCAGCGTGGACCGGACCGAGGATTTCGACCGGCGGTTCCGGCCCACGTCGGCCCGGCTGCGCCAGCGATGGGAGAAGCTGGCCACGGCCCGCCGCCGGGGCGAGGCCGTGCCGCCGATCACGGTGTACCGGGTCGGGTCGATGCACTTCGTGGTGGACGGGCACCACCGCGTCTCCATCGCCTACGCCCGCGGGGACGCGACCATCGACGCCTACGTGACCGAGATCGTCACCCGGATCTCGCCCGAGGGGGTGAGCCAGCACTCGGACCTGATGCGGAAGGACCACTACCGGATGTTCCTGAGCCGGGTGCCACTCACCGGCGAGCGGCGCGACGCGGTGACCGTCCGGGACCCGTGGGACTACGCCGAGCTGGCCGAGTGCATCGAGGCGTGGGGTTTCCGGCTCATGCAGGAGCGCGGCGAGTTCCTCACCCGCGACGTGGTGGCGCAGCGCTGGTTCGACGAGGAGTTCGTGCCCGTGGTCGACATGGTGCGGGCGGCGGGGATGCTGCGCACCCGAACCGACGCCGAGGCGTACCTGTGGCTGGCCGGCGAACGGTACCGGCTCGTGCGGCGGCACGTGTGGAACGAGGAGATCATCGAGCGGCTGAAGCGGCGGGCCCCCCGGTGAGCGCACGCCGGCCGGTTTGATCCCGCGGCGCCGGAGGTATGCCCCCGGCAGCCACCGAGGGCGTCCGCCGGACGCGCGGACGCCCGGGCCGGTCGAGCAGCGTGCCGGCGCCGGTCCGCGCGGGGGGGACCCCGCGCTCCGTACCCTGGTCGGCAGGACCGGGCCCACGACAGGAGAACGCGCTTGACGGCGACCGTGCAGGACGCAGCGGACACCACCCGGGACGTCCGGACCGAGCTGAGCGCGGCCGCGCGCCGCGTGTTCGGCTGGAAGGAGCTGCGTCCCGGCCAGCTCGACGCGATGGAACCACTGGTGCAGGGCCGGGACGTGCTCGCGGTGATGGCCACCGGATCGGGCAAGTCGGCGATCTACCAGGTGCCGGCGCTGCTGATCGAGGGCACCACCCTGGTGATCTCCCCGCTCATCGCGCTGCAGAACGATCAGATCGCGGGGCTCGACGCCACCTCGGCGCCGGACGCGGTCGCGATCAACTCCCGGCAGCGGGCGTCGGAGACCGCAGCCGCGTGGGAGACGATCCGTGAGCGCACCGTGGAGTACGTCTTCCTGGCGCCGGAACAGCTCGCCAACGACGAGGTGGTGGCCCGACTCGCCGCCGCCCGCGTCTCCCTCGTGGTAGTCGACGAGGCGCACTGCGTGTCCGCGTGGGGTCACGACTTCCGGCCCGACTACCTGCGCCTGGCCGATGCGCTCGACCGCCTCGGCCGGCCCCCGGTGGTGGCGCTCACGGCCACCGCGTCGCGCCACCGCGTCGCCGCCGGTGCGGCAGGAGATCGTCGAGGAGCTGCGCCTGCGCGACCCGGTGGTCATCGCCAGCGGGTTCGACCGGCCCAACATCGACCTGGCCGTCGAGCGGTACACCGCCGACGCCGACAAGCGCCGGGCGGTGGTCGAGACCGTCGCCGGACTCGAGACCCCCGGGCTGGTGTACACCGCGACCCGCAAGGACGCCGAGTTCTACGCGGCCGAGCTGACCGAACGGGGACTGCGGGCGGCCGCGTACCACGCCGGTCTGCCGGCGGCCACGCGCGAGCGGGTGCACCACGGATTCCTCGACGACGAACTCGAGGTGGTGGTGGCGACCTCCGCGTTCGGCATGGGCATCGACAAGCCCGACGTGCGGTTCGTCGCCCACGCCTCCGCGCCGGATTCCGTGGACAGCTACTACCAGCAGATCGGCCGCGCCGGCCGCGACGGGCTCGAGGCGAAGGCGCTGCTGTTCTACCGGCCCGAGGACCTGTCGCTCGCGAAGTTCTTCACCACCCACCGCCCGGACGAGGACCTGCTCGGCCGGGCCTTCACCGCGCTGGCGCGCGCGAAGTCACCGAAACGACTGAAAAGCCTTCGCGCCGAACTGGATATCCGGGGACGAACCCTCACCAACGCGGTCAACCTGCTCGAACGCGCGGGTGTGGTCTCCTCGGGACGCAAGGGGCTCACCGCACGCACCGTCGAGGTGGAGATCGCCGTCCGCCGCGCGGCCGAGGTGGCCGCGGTCGGTGAACGGATGGACCGCTCGCGCGTGGAGATGATGCGGGGCTACGCCGAAACCCGTGGCTGCCGCAGGCAGTTCCTGCTCGGGTACTTCGGCGAGTCGCTACCCGATCCGTGCGGGCACTGTGACTGCTGCCGCGAGGGAATCCACGAGCACCGACCGGAATCGCCGAAACACGGCCCTTACGAGCCGATTCCGCTGCACACCCGAGTGGTGCACGCGCAGTGGGGTCCCGGCGAGGTGATGAGCGCGGAGCCGGACCGGATCACCGTGCTGTTCGACGAGTACGGCTACCGCACGCTGTCGCTCGAGGCGGTGGAGGAGCACGATCTGCTGCGCCCCGAGAACTCGGAGCCCGAACCGGAGCCGGACATCGCCTGACGGATCCCAGGGGGCGCCCCGTAAATCCGCCCGCGACTTCGGAATCCGCCCCCGCCGTGGCGTGGGCGGATTCCGAACCGGCGCGGTAATCCTGCCCCACCCTCGGACGGCGGCCCTCACTCGACGCTCTGCTGCGCCTTCGCGTAGGCGAACTGGAGGAAGTCTGCCCCGGCGAGGGCGGCGAACAGCCCGGCGACGAGCCGGGTCGGACGCGGTGCGAAGACCATTCCGATGGTGAAGAACGTCGCGACCCACATGTCGAAGCAGAAGGGGCAGCTCAGCAACTCGCCCAGGCTGTGCCGGAGACTGTTGCTCGGTCCGCGGACCTCCTCCATCACCTCGGCCGGGCCGCCCTGCTCCTTGTAGCGCGTGAAGGGCGCGCGAATGGGGCTGGTCACCGCGTCCTTCGTCACCGTGCGCGACAGCTTGTGCGTGCCGAGGGCGAGCACGACGAGGTCCTGCCCGCTCAGACGCTCCGGCAGTCGACGCCCGGTGACCACCGCGGCGATCACCGCGACGGTGACCAGCGTGCTGTACCCGGCGAGGACCTTCGTGTAGCCCCGGAGGGGTATGTCCTCCCCGCCGGTGTACTCGCGGGTCTGTTCGCGGACGGCGTCGACGAGGTCGACGGACGTCTCGGTCTGATTGCTCATCTGCTTCTCCTGCACGTAGCTCGGTCCGCGCAGTAGTACCCACGCACGGCTGTACCCACGCACG
>NZ_AJFC01000039.1:0-37668 GCF_000256505.1 Rhodococcus sp. P14
ACCTCGTGCGTGGGGGCGGTCGCCCCGCCGAACCGCGCCAGCCGCAGCCCCTCCGCCTCGACCGCCGAGCGTTGCCGGGCCGTCAGGCGCCGCCACGGGGTCACCTCGAGTACGGCCGAGTCCTTCGCGACGGCCAGTTTCGCGGTTCCGGCGACCGTCCCGTCGACGAGGACGGCGGAGCGCACGATGCCGTTCTGCGTCACGATCCGGCGACGGTGCTCGTCGGAGACGATCCGGGTCCGGTCGGCGTGCGAGAGCAGGACGTTGTCGTACGGCGCGAGGATCCGCACCGGCGCCGGTGCCGCCGGATCCGGGCGCGGGGCGTCGGGCAGGTCGAACAGCTCGACGCCGTTCTCGTCCCGGAACACCTCGAGCGACGGGCGCAGCCGTTCGAACACCTCCCCGAGCCGCGTCAGCCCCGACCAGGCCTGGGCGTCGCGCACGCTCGCGGGCCCGAACGCGGCGAGGTATCGCCGGAGGACGACGGCCGGGTCCGGCCGTGCCGGTCCGCGACCGGTCCACTCGTCGAGCGGGGTGAGTCGCGGCTGCCCGGAGCGCCCCCACAGCCCCCGCGGCGGCACCTGCACCAGCGGGAGCAGGTTCCGCAGCCCGTAGGCGAGCGCGGCCGGATCGCGGCCGGGGAATCGCTCCGCGAGCAACGGGCGCAGCTCCTGCAGGCTGCGGGGGGCGTCGCCGAGCAGGTCGCGGCCTGCCGCGGCGAGCTCACGCAGGTCCACCCCGGCCAGACCGGCCGCGTACTGGGTGTTGGTGGCCAGGTCCCGGTCCAGCAGTGGCTGGACCCAGTCCCGCAGCGCCGCAGCGTCGGCGGCCGAGACTGCGAAGACCGTGCCGCGCATGAGTACGGTGCGCACCACGTGCCGTCCCTCGATGAGGTCGGCGAGGGCCGCGGGCCGGAACCGCCGCAACCGCGCCCACAGCGCGAAGTAGGGCGGTGTCGGGGCCTGCGCCTGCAGGCCCAGCAGGTGCTCGACCGCGTCGAGCACCGGGAGGTCGGCACGATGCAACAGATGCTGACGGGCGAGGGTGGCGCGGCCGAGAGCACGGACGGTGAGGGTGCGCGGCGTCACGGGAACACCCTGCCACGGCGGACCGACACGGCCTCGTCGGCGCCTGCACCTGGACGGGGCAACCGAGCGTCCGGTAGATGTTTAGTTGAGTTTAGTTTCATGTTGCAGCGTCGAGGAGAGCCGATGTCCGATCCGAGAGGTGCGCGGCTGCTGGTTCCGGTGCTGTGCTTCATCGTCACCACCATCGCCGTGATGCAGACGTCCGTCGTACCGATCGTCGGCACCATTCAGGAACAGCTGGGGGTGAGCACGACCGCCGCGGGCTGGGTCCTGACCGCGAACCTGCTCGCGGCCGCCGTCACCACTCCCCTGCTGGGCCGGCTGGCCGATCTGCGCGGCAAACGCCCGGTCCTGCTCACCGTCCTCGTCGTGGTGTTCGTCGGTTCGCTGCTGTGCGCCGCCGCGGACTCGTTCGCGCTCCTGCTGATCGGCCGGGTCCTGCAGGGCGTGTCGTTCGCGCTGTTCCCCGTCGGCATCGCCGTGCTGCGGGCCGAACTGCCGCCGCAGCGATTGATCGGGGCGATGGGCCTGTTCTCCGGAACGCTCGGCGTCGGTGGCGCGATCGGCATGGTGCTCACCGGCCTGATGGTCTCGGGCGGCGACTACCGTCGCGTGTTCTGGCTGGTGGCGGCGTTCAACGCCGTCGCGTTGCTGAGCGCGTTCCTCGTCGTGCCGCGACGACCGCGGTCCGCGGACGGACGGATCGACTGGCTCGGCGCGATCCTGCTGGCCGTCGGGCTGGCGCTGGTGCTGCTGGCCCTGTCCGAGGGCGGAACGTGGGGTTGGGCGTCGGCGCTCACCCTCGGGAGCGCCGCACTCGGGCTGGCCGTGCTCGCGGCGTGGCTGCTCTTCGAACGGCACGTCGACGAGCCGCTCGTGCCGCCGCGGATGCTCACCGATCGGCCGGTGTTCGTGGTGCACGGCGCCGCGTTCCTCGTCGGCATGGCCATGTTCGTCAGCTTCCTCGCGACGGCGTACTTCGTGCAGACGCCGCCCGCCGTCGCCGGATACGGATTCGGCGCCACCGTGCTCGAGGCGACCGCGGTGTACATGCTGCCCGGCGCGCTCGTCGGGGTGGTCGCCGCGGCACTCGCGGGCCGGCTCATCCACCGGTTCGACGCCCGATGGGTGCTGATCGGAGCGTGCATTCTCGGGATCGCCGGCTTCGCCCTGGTGGCGGTCGTGCACGACCGGAGCTGGCAGCTGATCGTCTCCGGCATCCTCGTGACCACCTTCGTCAGCCTCGCCTATGCCGCACTGCCCGCCCTGCTCGTCGCCGAGATCCGTCCCGATCAGACCGGGGTTGCGAACAGCATCAACTCCATCGCCCGCACGGTGGGCAGTTCGCTCAGCAGTGCGGTGGTCACGACCCTGCTGGCCACGCTGACCGTTCGCGGCACGGGCGTCGTCCGCGAGAGCGCATTCGTCGCGGCATTCGGGTTGGGTGTCGCGGCCGCGGCCGTGGCCGCACTGCTCGTTCTCATCGGCGGGCGACCGGCCACGCGCGCACTGAGCGACCGCGAGGAGGACGAGGTCGAGGCGACGGCCCTGGCCGCCGAATGGAGCACGGTGTCCGGTCTCGCGGCGGAGCACACCGCGACCGGGCAGACCGACGCGGTCCGCCGGGGCTGACCTCGCGGTCGGGAACGGGACGGAACCGGGCGTCCTCAGCCCTTTCCCGTTCTGCGTCCGCTCAACCCTGCAGTGCGCGCACCGCCTCCTCCGCCTGCTGCGCCGCCTCCTCGGCCTTCGCGGCGTCCTCGTCGGCCGTCCGGGCGGTGCGTCGCGCGAACTCGCGCTGGTGTTCCACCCGGCCCAGCTCCTCGCGCAGCCGCGCGACGTGCTCGTCGAGTTGTTCGACCGCGGCACGTGCGCGCTCCGCCACCGACCGGGCCTCGTCGGCGGTGTTCCGCGCCGTTTCCGCCTCGGCGACGGCGGCCTCCAGCGCTCGCCGCGTGCGCTCGGCCTCCTCGATGTCGTCCGCCCCGGTGCCCTTCCGTTCCGGCGCGGGCGGAACGACCGACAGTCCGACCGGTCCGAACCCGCTGTAGTCCAGCGGCGTCTCGAGTCGGCCACCGCGCACCTGCTCGGCCAGCTCGGCCTCGGCGAGTGCGGCGTGCAGGGTCTGGCCCACCTCGCGCAGCGCGGCTTCGGATGCCCGCCGACCGTGCTCGGCGGCGAGCCGGGAGGCCGTCTTCTCGAGCGCACCGATCACCCGCCGTCGCTGGGTGGACAGCCGCCGCAGCTCGGCTCCGGAGAGCTGACGCTGCGCGGTACGCAGGGCCTCGCCGAGTCCGAGCAGGGCCGTGATCTCCTCGGGTCTCTCGCGGACGAGGAGGTTCACCAGCCACGCCGACACGGTCGGCTTGCGCAGCCGGCCGACCCCCGCCGCGAGTTCCCGGTCGCCGGCGTCGCGGGCACGGGCGACGTACTCCTTACGGGCCGCGGTGAACTCACCCGGATCGAGCCCGTACAGCTCGTCGGCGATGTCGTCGAGGTCCACCGGCCTACTATGCACTCCTCGGTCAGAGGGTGACGTTCTCCCCCGTCGCCTGGTCGAACAGGGCAACCTTCGCCGGATCGAACCACAGCTGCACCGGCCGGCCCTTCGCGACGTCGGACTCGGCGGGCAGCCGCGCGACCATCGAGCCGCCGGCGAGATCGGCGACGCCCACATCGGCTGCCAGATCGTCGAGGTCGCTCGAATGCAGCTCCGGGGACTCGACGGTGAAGTACGCGTACTTGTCCGACCCCATGGATTCGAGCACGTCGATGTCGACCGTGAAGATGGTGCCCTGCTCGCGCTGCGCCGGGTCCAGGAGCGCGGCGTCCTCGAAGTGCTCGGGCCGGATGCCGACGACGACGTCACGTCCCGGATCGTGCTTCTGCACGGCCGCCCACCGCTCGGCCGGCAGCGTGAAGTCCCCGATCGCGGTGCGCACTCTGTCACCGTCGAGCCGGCCGGCGAAGAAGTTCATCGACGGCGAGCCGATGAACCCCGCCACGAACAGGTTCTTCGGCCGGTCGTAGAGCTCCTGCGGGGCACCGATCTGCTGCACCAGCCCGCCGCGGAGGACGACCACGCGGTCCCCGAGCGTCATGGCCTCGGTCTGATCGTGGGTGACGTACACCGTGGTGGTGCCCAGGCGCTTCTGCAGCCGGGCGATCTCGGTGCGCATCTGCACCCGCAGCTTGGCGTCGAGGTTGGACAGCGGCTCGTCCATGAGGAACGCCTTGGGATTGCGCACGATCGCCCGTCCCATCGCCACCCGCTGTCGCTGCCCGCCCGACAGGTTCGACGGCTTGCGGTCGAGGTGGCCGGTCAGGTCGAGGATCTTCGCCGCCTCCTCCACCTTTCGCGCGACCTCGTCCTTGGGGACCTTGGCCAGGGTGAGCGGGAAGGCGATGTTCTCCCGGACGGTCATGTGCGGGTACAGCGCATACGACTGGAACACCATCGCGATGTCGCGGTCCTTCGGCGCCTTCTCGTTGACCCGCTCGCCCCCGATCCGCAACTCGCCGGAGGAGATGTCCTCGAGGCCGGCGATCATGTTCAGCGTCGTCGACTTTCCGCAGCCCGAGGGGCCGACCAGGATGATGAACTCGCCGTCGGCGATCGTCATGTCCACGTCGCTGACCGCTCGCGCCCCGTCGGGGTAGAGCTTGGTCACCTTGTCCAGCACGATTTCAGCCATGTGGGTCATCCCTTCACTGCGCCGGACGTCAGGCCGGCCACGATGCGACGTTGGAAGATCAGCACGAACACGATGATCGGAATGGTGATGACCACCGCGGCCGCCGCGATCGAGCCGGTGGGCTCCTCGAACTGGGAGGCTCCGGTGAAGTTCGCGATTGCCGCGGGCGCGGTGATGGACCGCTCGGTGGACGTCAGCGAGATCGCGAACAACAGGTCGTTCCAGCAGAAGATGAACACCAGGATCGCGGCGGTGACGATGCCCGGCGCCGCGAGCGGCGCCACCACCTTCCGGAAGGCCTGCCCGGGTGTGGCGCCGTCCATCTTGGCGGCCTTCTCGAGTTCCCACGGGATCTCCTTGAAGAACGCCGAGAGCGTGTAGATCGCCAGGGGCAGGGAGAAGGTGATGTACGGGATGATCAGGCCCGCCCAGGTGTCGAACAGCCCGAGTCTGCGGATGATGTCGAACAGCGGGCTGACGAGCGAGATCTGCGGGAACATCGCGATCAGCAGCGCGACACCGACGAGGATCTTCTTGCCCGGGAAGTCGAGCCGGGCGATCGCGTACGCCGCCATGGTGCCGATGACCACCGCGATCACCGTGGCGATCAGTCCGATGCCGATCGAGTTGATCAGTGCGCTGGTGAATGCGTCGGTGCGGAAGATGCCGCGGTAGTTGTCCAGGGTCCATTCCTGGGGGATGAAGCGCCCGTCCTTGATCGTGCCGGCCGGCTTGAACGACAGGCTGGCGATCCACAGCACCGGCACGAGTGCGTACAGCAGTACGAGCAGGTTCACCGCCGACCAGCTCAGTTTGCGCCGCGGGGTTTCGGTCGTCGTCATCACCGCTTCCCTTCCGCATCGGAGCCGGGCGCCGAGGCCCCGAACAGTTTGATGAACATGAACGCGATGATCGCCACGCACAGGAAGATCAGGACGCTGATCGCCGAGCCGATGCCCAGGTTGAATGCTTTGAACAGGTTGTCGTATCCGAGGATCGACACCGAGCCCGTGCCGTTCGACCCGCGCGTGAGGACGTAGATGTTGTCGAAGATGCGGAACGCGTCGAGCGTGCGGAACAGCAGCGCCACCAGGATCGCCGGCTTCATCAGCGGGACGATGATCTTGGTCAGCCGGGTCCACGCACCCGCGCCGTCGACCTGGGACGCGCGCAGCAGGTCGTCCGGGACGAGCGCCAGCCCGGCGAGGAGCAGCAGCGCCATGAACGGGGTGGTCTTCCACACCTCGGCGAGCACGATGATCGCCAGTGACGGAAGTTGTTCGGTCAGTGGGGCGCTGCCCTCGGGGAGCAGATTCGCCAGGTAGCCGGTGCCCGGCGTCCAGGCGTAGTACCAGCTGTAGGCGGCGGCGACGGTGACGATCCCGTACGGGATCAGCACCACGGTGCGGACGGTGCCCTTGCCGACGATGGTGCGGTGCATGATCAGCGCCAGCGCCAGCCCCAGGACGAATTCGATCGCCACCGACACGACGGTGATGCCGGCGGTGACGAAGAAGGCCTGCCACCAGAACGCATCGGTGAGGACCGAGACGTAGTTGGCGAATCCGACGAATTCACGCTCGTCGGGGAAGCGCAGGTCGTACCGCTGCAGGCTCAGCCACACCGCGTACCCCACGGGGTAGGCGGTGACGGCGAGCATCATCAGCGCCGCGGGCGCGACCAGCCACAGCCCGAGTCGGCGTTCGGCCTTCTTCCCTTCGGACAGAACAACTTTCCCGCGCTCGGACGATACGGGCCGGTCGCCCTCGGCCGGTGGGACGGGTCGGGTTGCGGGCGTGGTGGTCACGGGATCAGCCCTTCCGAATTGACCGCCTTGCGGACCTGCTCGGCGAGTTCGTCGACCGTGCGCGGCGGGTCGATCTGGTCGACCGGATTGAGAGTCGCGGTGATGAGCGTCGAAATGCTCTGATACGCAGGCGAAACCGGGCGCACCGCCGCGTTCTCGAGACTCTCGCGCACCTCCCGCCACATCGGGTATGCCTGCTGGAACTCCGGATCGTCGTACAGCGATGCCAGCGTGGGCGGGACACCGCCGTCGACGGCGTTGTTGCGCTGGTTCTCCTCGTTGCGCAGGCACTGCACGGCTTCGAACGCGAGGTCGGGATACCTGGTGGTGCGGGCGACCCCGATATTGAACCCGCCGATCGTGACCTCGGCCGGCTTGCCGGGGACCACCGACGGGTACGGGGCGGGGAGGAAGTTCTGCTCGCCGTTCACCGTCAGGACCGTGTTGCCGGTGTTCTCGGCGGTCACGTTGCCGTTCTCGTCGACGAAGGGCAGAAAGCCCTTCTCGGAGTTCTCGACGATGCCGGGGTAGACGAACGGCCAGTTCACCTGGAACGCGGCCTTGCCGCTCTCCATACCGAGACGCGCAGCGGCCTCGTCGGACTGGTTCAGCGACGGGTCCGCACCGGGCGCGGTCGCCACCCGCTTCATGATGTCCAGAGCCGTCACCGCGGCGTCACCGTCGGCCACGGTGACGGTGGTGCCGTCCTCTGCCACGACCGATCCGCCGGCGCTGGCGAGCAGGGTGTTGAACCACACCATCAGGCCCTCGTACTGGCGGGCCTGCACCCCGATCCAGCTGGGGCGGCCCTCGGCCGCGAGCCCGCTCGCGATGTCGATCATCTCGTCCCACGTCTGCGGTGGCCGCCCGTCGGGCATCAGGTCCTTGCGATACCAGAGCAACTGGGTGTTGGTGTTCAGCGGTGCCGCATAGAGGGTGCCCTGCCACGTGGCGGACTCCAGCGGTCCGGCGAGGGTGCCTTCGGACACCGCGGCCGCGACGTCCGGCGGCAGCGGCAGCGCCCAGCCCGCCTCGGCGAACTCGGCCGTCCACACGACGTCGAGTGTCATCAGGTCGAGGGTCTCGTCCCCGCCGGTGAGCCGCCGCGCGAGCTGCAGCCGCTGGTCGTCGGCGCCCTTGGGCAGGGTGCGCTGCTCGATGGTGTACCGGCCACCGGCGGCGGCGGTGCAGTTCGCCGCCGCGGCCGCGTACTGCTCCGCGCCGTCGGCGGCGGTGTAGAAGCTCAGTACCGTCCCGTCGGACTCGCTGCCGCACGCCGCGACCGACGACAGGGCGAACACCGCCGCGGCGCCCACCAGTACGACCCGCACCGCCCGTCTCCGCACCACAGCCTCCAGCCGTCGTCCTGCGCGACGGTGACTTCCGTCACACTTGGTGCGAACGTAACGCACCGGACGCCGCCGCGCGACTCAACTGCCGCCCGGAACGGAACTGTGATCGAACGGTCTACAACGCGAGCTTGGCGAGCAGGTCCCGTGCCCGTTCCGCGTTGCGCGGCGCGCACAGCACGTCGTAGCGGCCGGCCACCAGCTGCATCGTCGACGAGAAGTCGCGCTGGCCGCGCGTCGCGGCGTACGGGATGGTCGTGGAGATCAGGCCGAAGACGATGCCACCGACCATGCCGACGAGCAGGGGGCCGAGGAAATCGGTCGAGAAGATCCCGAGCAGCAGACCGAAGAACAGACCGAGCCAGGCGCCGGAGGCGATGCCGCCGCCGATCACCTTCGCCCACGTCAACCGGCCGGTGACCCGCTCGACCTGCATGAGATCGACACCCACGATGGTGACGTCCTCGACCGGGAAGGACTGGTCCGAGAGATGGTCGACAGCGCGCTGCGCCTCGGCGTAGGTCGTGTACGAACCGACCGGCCAGCCGCTCGGCGGAGTCGGCAGGCCCGGCGTGGCGCGTCCCGGCTGTCCGAGGGGGTTGGTCATCTTCGGCTCCTTCTCGTGACTGCGCGCCCCGATCCGGCGCACCCTGTCCATTCTGCCCGTCTGCGCCTTCGGCGCCGGTGCGTCCTTTGGGCTGCTCCCACCGCCCAAAGGACACACCGGCGGCGCAGCCGCCTACTGCGGCGGCTCGAACGTCGTGGTGCGGGCCATTCCGGCTGCCCGGCCCTTCGCCGAGATCACCAGCGCCATCTTGCGGCTGGCCTCGTCGATCATCTCGTCCCCGAGCATCGCGGCGCCGCGCGCGCCGCCAGCCGCGGAGGTGTGCCACTCGTAGGCGTCGAGGATCATCTCGGCCTTGTCGTAGTCCTCCTGCCGCGGACTGAAGACCTCGTTCGCGGCGTCGATCTGGCTGGGGTGCAGCACCCACTTGCCGTCGAAGCCGAGGGCCGCGGTCCGCTGCGCGGAGCGCCGGAACGCCTCGACGTCGCGGATCTGGAGATACGGCCCGTCGATCGCCTGCAGCCCGTGGGCCCGGGCCGCCATGAGGATGGTCATGAGGATGTGGTGGTAGGCGTCGCCGCGGTCGTAGCCGTCGGGCTGCTCCCCGACGACGAGGGTGCGCATGTTGATGCTCGCCATGAAGTCGGCCGGGCCGAACACCAGCGTCTGCACGCGCGGGCTGGCGGTGGCGATCGCGTTGATGTTGGTCAGCCCGAGAGCGTCCTCGATCTGCGGCTCGATACCGATGCGTCCGACCTCGAGCCCGTGGGCCTTCTCCACCTGAGTCAGCAGGAGATCGAGCGCCTGCACATGGCTCGCGTCGGGAACCTTCGGCAGCAGGATCGCATCGAGGTGCGCGCCGGCGCCACCCACCACGGTGGCGACGTCGAGATAGGTGGCATCGGTGGTCCAGTCGTTGACCCGCACCACCTTCAGTTGCTCGCCCCACCCGCCCTCGTTCAGCGCCTCGACGATCGTCGTGCGGGCCTGCTCCTTCGCCAGCGGGGAGACGGCGTCCTCGAGATCGAGGAACACCTCGTCGGCAGGCAGGCCCTTGGCCTTGTCGATCATCTTGCGGCTGCTGCCGGGAACGGCGAGCACGGACCTGCGGGGCCTGAAGTCGAACGACATGGGCTGGGCAGACCTCCGTGTTCCGAAATCGACGACCGCACGTTCTAGCCTGACCATCATGGCAGCAGTGAGCAAGGTATTCGCGGCGAGGCTCGCAGGTCTGGTGGTCCTGGGACCCGACGGCGAGTCGATCGGCCGGGTGCGCGACGTCGTGCTCACCATCCGGATCGGGCGGCAGCAGCCCCGGGTGCTCGGTCTGGTCGTCGAACTGCCGACGCGCAAGCGAATATTCGTGCCGATGCTGCGCGTGACGGCGATCGAGCCGGGGGCCGTCACCCTGAACACCGGCAACGTCAGCCTGCGCCGGTTCACGCAGCGACCGACCGAGGTGCTGGCGCTCGCGCAGGTGCTCGATTCGAAGGTCCGGGTCGACGACCCCGAGCTGGGTGAGCTCGCGGGCGTGGACGTGGTCGTCGTCGATCTCGGCATCGAACTGACCCGCACCCGGGACTGGGTGGTCTCGCGCGTGGCCGTGCGGGCCCAGCGCGGCCGGTTGGGCCGGCGGTCCGCGATCCATGTCGTGGACTGGCAGCACGTGCACGGGCTGACCTACAGCAACCTCGGAATGCCCGGCCAGGGTGTCTCGCAGCTGCTGCTGCAGTTCGAGGACATGCGCGCCGCCGACGTCGCGAACGCGCTGCGCGAGCTGCCGGAGAAGCGCCGGCACGAGGTGGCGGTCGCCCTGGACGACGAGCGGCTCGCCGACGTCGTGCAGGAGCTGCCGACCGACGACCAGACCGATCTGCTGATGCACCTCGAGGTGGAACGCGCCGCGGACCTGCTCGAGGCGATGGACCCCGACGACGCCGCCGATCTGCTCGGCGAGCTGCCCGACTCGGACGCCGAGTCGCTGCTGCGCCTGATGGATCCGGAGGATTCCGAGCCGGTGCGGCGGTTGCTCGAGCACTCCCCCGACACCGCCGGCGGCCTCATGACCCCCGAGCCGGTGGTGCTCACCCCGGCGACGACGGTGGCCGAGGCACTGGCCCGGGTGCGCAACCCGGACCTCACCCCGGCGCTGGCGTCCATGGTGTTCGTCGTCCGGCCGCCCACCGCGACCCCGACGGGCAAGTATCTCGGCTGCGTGCACCTGCAGCAGCTGCTCCGGGAGCCGCCGGCCGGCCTGGTGGGCGGGATCGTGGACAACGACCTGCCACGACTGGACCCCGACGATTCGCTCACCGCGGTCACCCGGTACTTCGCGACGTACAACCTGGTGTGCGGGCCCGTGCTGGACGACGAGGGGCACCTGCTCGGTGCCGTGACGGTGGACGACGTGCTCGATCACCTGCTGCCCGAGGACTGGCGCGAAGAGGAGGCCGACGATGAGTGACCGTTCCGCCGTGGCCCGGCAGCGCCTCGACACTCCCCGAACCGGCCGGTTCCGGGTCAACTTCGACGTCGAGGCGGTCGGCCGCGTCAGCGAATCGATCGCCCGGTTCCTCGGCACCGGGCGCTACCTGGCCATCCAGACGGTCGTGGTGATCGTGTGGATCCTGCTCAACGTCTTCGCCGTGACGTTGCAGTGGGATCCGTACCCCTTCATCCTGCTGAACCTCGCGTTCTCCACGCAGGCCGCCTACGCCGCGCCGCTGATCCTGCTCGCCCAGAACCGGCAGGAGAACCGGGACCGGGTGTCACTCGAGGTGGACCGGGCACGCGCCGCCCAGACCAAGGCCGACACCGAGTTCCTCGCGCGGGAGCTGGCGGCGCTGCGGCTGGCGGTCGGCGAGGTGGCCACCCGCGACTACCTCCGGCGCGAGCTCGACGATCTGCGCGCGCTGCTGATCGAACCGGAGGAGGAGGACACGACGTCGACGGCATCCGGCAAAACGCGCCCGGCCCGCCGCTGAGACGTGACGCGCTGTAACGTCCATCACAGCCCGTCGATGGTGTCGGTGGGGTGACTGTCCGCGACGAGTAGGTCTGTGGGGTGATGGCGTGCGCTGGCAGGGTCTGATCGCGGTGCCGGTGGTGCTCGGTGCCGGGTTCGCGGCGGTCGCGTCGTCCCCGGCACCGGTGGCTGCGACGGAGCACAGGGAGCCGGTCGCCGTGACGGCGGCGGACGGCAGCACCGGGGTCGGGGTCCTGCCGGCGGACCCGGCGGCGCCGCGACCCGTACGCGGGGCCGAGGCTCCGGCCGGCGCTCCCGCGGCGGATCTTCCGCCCGAGGTCACGGTCGCACCCGGACAGCCGTCGCCCGTGCTGGCCGGTGAGGGCCCCCTGGCGATCCCGGAGCTGGTGCTCTACGCGTATCGGGCGGCCGAGATGCAGCTTGCGATCGATGAGCCCGAGTGCGCACTGCCGTGGCATCTGCTCGCCGCGATCGGACGGATCACGTCGCAGCACGCGGACTCGGGACGCACCGACGTGCTGGGCACGCTCACGACCGCGCGCGTGGCTCCCGGCACGGGCAGACTCGGGCCGATGCAGCTGCCCCCGGCGGTCTGGTCGCAGTTCTCCGCCGACGGCAACGCGGACGGCACCGCGGATCCCCAGAACGTCTTCGACGCCGGTCTGGCGGCCGGCGCCTGGCTGTGCTCGGACGACGCGCGCCTGGCCGAGGCCGACGCCCGCGCCCGCGCGGCTGCCCGGTTCGATCCGTCGCCGGAGTTCGTCGCCAACGTGCAGGCCTGGTCGGCCGCGTACGAGAAGGGCGCCGCGGTCTCGCCGGGGATCGTCGTCCCGCCCTTGGCGCCGCCGGCCGTTCCGGCCCGGCCGAACACCGTCGACGTCGCGGAGACCGTTCCCGCACCCGTGTCCGGGACCACGACGGCACCCACGCCGGCGCCGGTCCCGGCTCCCGCGGTCGAGCCGGTCCCCGTCCCCGCGCCGGCAGTCGAGGCACCGCCGGCCGCGCCGGCTGTCGAGGCACCGCCGGCTGCGCCGGTGCTGCCGCCGCTGCCGTGTCTCGTCCCGGCGCTGTGCCCGGCGCCGCCCGCACCCTGATCGGTCACGCCTCGATCTCGTCGTAACCCCCAGCTCCAGCCGTTTGCCCAGCTCAGCGCGTTACATCACGGTAGGGTAACGGAAACGCATCGCTTCCTGTATGGTCGGTACCGCCATGTAACGAAAGCGTCTCGGGGAAGGCGCCCAGGAGGTATCGAGTGGGTCGGCACAGGAAGCCTTCGGAGTCCAAGCTCCGCCGCAATTCGGTCATCGCCCTCACCGGACTGGTTCCGGTCGGCGTGGTCGCCGCGGCCACCAGCGCCGGGGCGAGCCCCAAGACCCTGTTCGGCGTGCAGGACACCGAAGCGGTGGCCGAGCCCGTGACTGCGGCGACCGAGACCACCTACATCGCCGACGGGATCTCCCGCGACGTCGCCGCCGCGGCCGCCCTCATGACCGCACCGGAGCCTACCGCGGAGCCCGCGGCGGCCCCCGCGCCCGCCCCGGAGCCTGCCCCCGCCGCCCCGGCACCGCTCCAGCCCGGCCCCCTCGGGATTCCCGGCATCAACTTCGCCGCCTACCAGAACGCCGAGCGGATCCTCGCCGCCGAGACCCCCGGCTGCAACATGTACTGGACACTGCTCGCCGGCATCGGCCAGGTCGAGTCCGGCCATGCCAAGGGCGGTAAGGCCGACGACAAGGGCAACCTCCTCGAACCCGTGATCGGTCTGCCCCTCGACGGCAGCCTGCGCGGCCAGGCCGTCATCCGGGACACCGACGGCGGCACCCTGGACGGCGACACCGTCTACGACCGAGCGGTCGGCCCCATGCAGTTCATCCCCTCCACGTGGAAGCTCTACGCCGGCGACGGCAACGGCGACGGCGTCGCCGACCCGCAGAACCTGTACGACTCCACCCTCACCACCGCCAAGTACCTGTGCGACGGCGGCAACAACATGCACGACCTCGCGCAGGCCACCAAGGCCATCCATCGCTACAACAACTCCATGGCGTACGTCGCGAACGTGCTCGCCTGGTCGGCCGCCTATTCGACCGGCGTCACCCCCAGCGCGGCGGACCTGCCGCGCATCCACTGAGCGGGTGCCACCTACGATTGATGCCATGGCAGTCAGCGAGTCCGACGTCCGCAGCGCCCTGGCGCGGGTTCAGGATCCCGAGATCCGTAAGCCGATCACCGAACTCGGCATGGTCAAGAGCATCGAGATCGGCGGCGACGGCAGCGTCGACGTCGGCATCTACCTGACCACCGCCGGCTGTCCGCTGCGCACCGAGATCACCGACCGGGTCACCAAGGCTGTGGCCGACGTCGCCGGTGTCTCCGCGGTCCGCGTCGAACTCGACGTCATGAACGACGAGCAGCGCACCGAGCTGCGCAAGTCGTTGCGCGGCGACTCCACCGAGCCGGTCATCCCGTTCGCCCAGCCCGGCTCGCTCACCCGCGTCTACGCGGTGGCCTCCGGCAAGGGCGGGGTCGGCAAGTCCTCCGTCACGGTCAACCTCGCCGCCGCCATGGCCGCACGGGGCCTGTCCGTGGGTGTGCTGGACGCCGACATCTACGGCCACTCCATTCCGCGCATGCTCGGCACCGACGCCAAGCCCACCCAGGTGGAGCGGATGATCATGCCGCCGATCGCGCACGACGTGAAGATGATCTCCATCGCCCAGTTCACCCAGGGCAACACGCCCGTGGTCTGGCGGGGACCGATGCTGCACCGCGCGCTGCAGCAGTTCCTCGCCGACGTGTTCTGGGGCGATCTGGACGTGCTGCTGCTCGACCTGCCGCCCGGCACGGGCGACGTCGCGATTTCCGTCGCGCAGTTGATCCCCGGCGCCGAGATCCTCGTGGTCACCACTCCGCAGCAGGCGGCCGCCGAAGTCGCCGAGCGGGCCGGCTCCATCGCCCTGCAGACCCGCCAGCGCATCGTCGGCGTCGTGGAGAACATGTCGTGGCTCGAGCTGCCCGACGGCACCCGGATGGACGTGTTCGGCACGGGTGGCGGTCAGGCCGTCTCCGAGCGGCTCACCCGCGCCGTCGGCGCGACCGTCCCGCTGCTGGGTCAGATCCCGCTCGATCCGGCGATCCGCGAGGCCGGCGACGCCGGAACCCCGATCGTTCTCAGTGCCCCCGACTCGCCCGCAGGCACGGCGCTGCGCGAGATCGCCGAGAAGCTCGCCGTGCGTCGCCGCGGCCTGGCCGGCATGTCGCTGGGGATCGACACCACCCGTCACCTCTAGGCGCCTGCGGCGCCGGTGTGTCCTTTGGGCTGTCCTGACCGCCCAAAGGACACACCGGCCGCGCAGCGGCCTAGGTCGCGTCGGAGTCGATGGGGGGCTTTTCTCCCGCTGTCAACGGCGGCGGGACGGGCTTGCTCACCGGCTTGGTGCCGGGCTTGTCGAAGTCGCCGGTGAGTAGGGAGTCGTCGCCGTCCAGCAAGTGCTTGGTGATGACCGCCTTCGGCGTCATGCCACGGAGCTGGTTCAGTTCGGACAGGGGTTGCCGCAGGTCGTCGAACTCGGGGCCGAGCTCCTCCTTCAGCTGCTCCTTCGCGCCGGATGCGTAGTCGCGGACCTGCCGCAGCGACCTGGTCACCCAGGACACCGCACCGGGCAGCCGCTCGGGGCCGAGGACCACGAGCGCCGCGACGAGCAGGACCATGAATTCGCCCCAACCGATATTGCCGAACACCGTTCCAGGGTACGTGGTGACGCGGGGTTCGCAGCCCGGAGGACCCAGGTCACAGCGGATTCCCAGCGAAGCGGCAGCGGACGGTCAGTCGGACATCGGGGTCACCTGCACGTCGACCAGGCGTCCCGCACGTACCAGCTGCACCGTGACCGGCTTGCCGATCTCCTGAGCATGCACGGCGACGACCAATTCGTCCGCGCTGGTCACCTCGCGGTCCCCGACCTTGACGATGACGTCGCCCTCGACGATGCCCGCCTGCTGCGCCGGGCTGCCCTGCTGCACGTTGGCGACCTCGGCGCCGCTGGCGACGTCGTTGGCCACGCTACGGGTGTTGACGCCGATCTCCGGGTGGCGCATCTCGCCGGTGCGGATCAGTTCCTGGGCGACGGCGGTGACGTCGTCGATCGGGATGGCGAACCCGAGACCGACGGAACCACCCGTCTCGGTCTTGATGGCCGAGTTGATGCCGATGACGCGGCCCTCGGCATCGACGAGCGGGCCGCCGGAGTTGCCGGGGTTGATGGAGGCGTCCGTCTGCACGGCGTCGATCACGGCATCGGTGTCGGTGCCCTGCCCGCCCAGGCGCATCGGGCGGTTGAGTGCGCTGACGATGCCGCGGGTGACGGTCTTGCTCAGTCCGAGCGGGGAACCGACGGCGATCACGTCCTCCCCCACCTGCACGTCCTCCGAACGGCCGAGTTCGGCGACCGTGAGGTTGTCCGCGTCGACCGAGAGCACCGCCAGATCGGTCTTGATGTCCCGGCCGACGATCTCGGCAGGCACCTTCGTGCCGTCGTTGAACGTGACCTGGATCTTGGCGTCCGGTGCCGTGGCGGCCATCGAGACGACGTGGTTGTTGGTGACGATGTATCCGGCGCCGTCGATGACGACACCGGACCCGGTACCGGCCTCCTCGCCGAGGGTCACCTGGATCGAGACCACCGCGGGCAGCACCGCATCGGCGACGCGGGCCACCTGCCCGGACGGCAGGTCGCCGTCCTGATCCACCTGGGCCAGCGTCACGCTACGGCTGGTGAGGGATCCGGTGTCGGACGTGACGAGCGCGACGACGAGGCCGCCGACCATGCCGATGGTCAGCGCGACCGCGGCGAGCGTGGCGAGGGCGCGGGTCTCGATCCGGCCGCCGAAGAGGACCTCCCGCAGCGTGAGCTTCGGGGCGGGCGGCAGCGGCTGCTCGTCGTGGGACTGTGCGGGCGCGCCCAGGCGCACGTTCGTGGCGGGGTCTCGCCACGGGTCCGGCTCGGGACCGTCCGCATCGGCCTCGGCGTCCGGGTCGACGGGGGGCCGTTGCAGGATCTCGGAGGTGTCCGCGGGTCGGCCGAACGCCTCGGCCAGCACCGGATCGGTGGGCGCACCGTGACGGACCGGCGGCTCGGCGGCGCGTTCCTCGGCGGACCGCCCGAACGGGCCGGTCGTGCCGGCCGGACGGCCGAAGACGCGGTTGGCGGCATCGTCGACGGCCGGGCGGTAGACCGGGCGGGGCTGCAGACGGGGCGTATCGGCACGGCAGGACACCTCAGGCGCGGCGGCACCGTCCGTCTCCGGAGAGCCGGCCCGACGCTCGGACTCCCCGGCCCGACGCTCGGACTCTACTGATTCCGCTGTCACGCGTGCCCGTCTCCCCCGTGTCCGTCAGTCACGGTGCCCAGTATCACCGATGGACCCAGTATCACCGATGGACCCGCCGTCACCGAAGCCACCCGTATCACCAGCGACTCGTATCACCGACGGCACTGCCACCGGACGTCCCGGACTGATCACCGCACACGGGTTCGGGCACCGTCAACGGCGCCAGCGGATCGGCCAGCGTCGCGCGGCCGACCCGAACCGGTCGGTCGCCGGCATGCCCTGGAAACCGGACGCGGGCAGGTTCCGATGATGCTGCGGGATGTCGGCGAGAGCGCCCAGGAGAGTACTCGACATCGGGGGCGGAGCCATCCGGGCGGCGTCGCGCAACGCGCGACGGGCCTGCTGCTGTGCCTCGACCTCCGCGGCGCACTCCGGGCACACGGCCAGATGCTCGGCCGCGCGGAGATACGCATTCATCCGCAGTTCGCCGTCCACGTACGCTGCCACAGCCTCACTCGCCAGGTGCTCCGTGGAACCGAACCGGCGGGTCGGGTGTGCCCTCGTCATGAAACCCTCCTGGCGGCTACCCCGCATCGACTCGACCGACTTCGACCTTCCCATGCTCGCGCAGGTGCTCACGCAGCGCCTGCCGTCCGCGATGGATGCGGCTGCGCACCGTGCCGAGCTTGACTCCCAGTGTGGCACCGATTTCCTCGTAGGACAGACCTTCGATGTCACACAGGACCACAGCAGCACGATAGTCCGGCGCCAGCGAGTCCAGCGCGGACTGCAGGTCGGCGCCGAGCCGGGCGTCGTGGTAGATCTGCTCGGGATCGGGGCCCGCGGAGGGCACGCGGTCGTAGTCCTCGGGCAGCGCCTCCATGCGGATGCGGTTGCGGCGCCGGACCATGTCGAGGAAAAGGTTCGTGGTGATGCGGTGCAGCCAGCCCTCGAAGGTGCCCGGCTGGTAGTTCTGCAACGAGCGGAAGACCCGGATGAAGGTGTCCTGGGTGAGATCCTCGGCGTCCTGCGCGTTCCCGGACAAGCGGTAGGCGAGCCGGTACACCCGGTCGCCGTGCTCGCGCACCAGCTCGTCCCACGACGGCATCACCGCACGGTCACCGGTGGCGTCGAACACTGCCGTGCCGGTGAGCTCGACGTCGGCCGTGGGCTCGACGTCGGGGCTGGGGAGCTGGGGGGAATCGGCCATGTGGATCGCTGGATCCTCCTCTTCGGGACCGCGTGATCGCGAGTGTCGGATGTCGGGTGTCGTGGTCCAACACCGTGTACGCCGGGTTTGTTCCCGGGCCCGCGAGCGCCTGTCGGTGCGGTCTGTTGTGGTACCTACACCTTCACGCACGGTGATGTGGTGCCGATATGAGCAACCTGAGCATCGCCTGAGAATCCTGTCGCCGTGCGCGCCTGCCTGCGACCGGACCCCGGCGACGATAACCTCACTGGGGTGCACACGAATGCCGAACGGATACTGGCTCACGTCGAGAACGTCACAGAGGACGACAACCTCGCCACGGCGCGCGAGCGTGCCCTCGATCTCGGGGCCGAGCCGATCCCGGCAGCGGTGGGTGCGGCTCTCGCGATGTTCACCCGCATGCTCGACGCCCGGACGGTCGTCGAGGTGGGCACCGGTGCCGGCGTCAGCGGGCTGTGGTTGCTGCGGGGCCTGCGCGAGGACGGTGTCCTGACCACCATCGACAGCGAGCCCGAACATCAGCGCGCCGCCAAGACCGCGTTCCGGGAGGCCGGGGTCACGGCCTCGCGCACCCGCCTGATCAACGGGCGCGCGCTGGACGTGCTGCCCCGGCTGGCCGACTCCGCGTACGACCTGGTGTTCGTCGACGCCACCCCCGCCGATCACCCGCACTACGTCCGGGAAGGGGTCCGGCTGCTGCGTCCGGGCGGGGCCATCGTGCTGCACCATGCGCTGCTCTGCGGCCGGGTGGCCGATCCGGCCGAACGCGACTCCGTCGTCCTGGCCGTCCGGGAGGCCACCCGGGCGGTGGTGACCGACGAGCGTCTCGCTCCGGTGTTGCTGCCGGTGGGCGACGGGCTGCTCTGCGCCGCCAAACTCTGAGCCCCGGCGCGGGCCCCGGTCGGATCCCCGTGGTCGGATTCACACGGTCGGATTCACACGGTCAGATCCACACGCCCTTACCGATGGCGACGACGCCGCCGCTGCTGACGGCGAAGCGCTGCCGGTCGCGTTCGAGGTCGACGCCGATGATCTCGCCGTCGCCGACGACGACGTTCTTGTCGAGGATCGCACGCCGCACGACCGCGCCCTTGCCGATGCGCACCCCCGGCATCAGGACGCTGCCCTCCACGGTGGCGCCGTCCTCGACCATGACATTGGAACTGAGCACCGAGTTGCGGACGGTGGCGGCGGACAGGATGCTGCCCGATCCGACGATCGACTCCTGCGCGAGACCACCCTGGACGAACTTCGCCGGCGGCCACATCTCGGAGGCACCGCGGATGGGCCAGCGCCGGTTGTAGAGGTTGAAGATCGGATGCACTGACACCAGGTCCATGTGCGCGTCGTAGAACGCGTCGAGGGTACCCACGTCGCGCCAGTACCCACGGTCACGTTCGGTGGCGCCGGGCACGACGTTGTCGTTGAAGTCGTAGACGTGGGCGGCGCCTTGGGCGACGAGGGCGGGGATGATGTCGCCGCCCATGTCGTGGTCGGAGTCCGGGTTCTCCGAGTCCGCCCGCAACGCCTCGACCAGCACCTTGGTGGTGAAGACGTAGTTTCCCATCGAGGCGAAGGTGACGTTGGGATCGTCCGGGGTGCCGGGCGGGTGGGCGGGCTTCTCCAGGAACTGGGTGATGCGCCCCTGCTCGTCGCTGTCGATGCAGCCGAACGCGAACGCCTCGCTGCGCGGCACCCGGATACCGGCGACGGTCACCCCTGCGCCGGACTCGATGTGCTGGCGCACCATCTGCTCCGGGTCCATCCGGTAGACGTGGTCGGCGCCGAACACCACGATGTACTCCGGATCCTCGTCGTAGACGAGGTTGAGCGACTGGAGGATGGCGTCGGCGCTGCCGGTGTACCAGCGCGGGCCGAGCCGCTGCTGCGCCGGTACCGGGGTGATGTACTCGCCGGTGAAACCCGACAGCCGCCAGGTCTGGGAGATGTGCCGGTCCAGCGAGTGCGACTTGTACTGCGTCAGCACGCAGATCCGCAGGAACCCGGCGTTGACCAGGTTGCTGAGCACGAAGTCGATCAGTCGGTAGGCACCGCCGAACGGTACCGCCGGTTTCGCACGGTCCGCCGTCAGCGGATACAGGCGTTTGCCCTCGCCGCCGGCGAGCACGATTCCAAGCACATGGGGCTGGCTCCTCACACAGTCAACCTATCCGCCACCCCCCGCCACCGCCAGCGAAGAGCCCATCGGTGGCCGGAACGTCACGCGCCGGATAGTTTGATCCGGTGCGGGTGGCAATGATGACGCGGGAGTACCCGCCGGAGGTCTACGGTGGTGCCGGCGTGCACGTCACCGAACTGGTTGCGCAGTTGCGCCGGCTGTGCGAAGTCGACGTGCACTGCATGGGAGCACCCCGGGAGGGCGTCTTCGTCCACGGCCCCGATCCCGCCCTGGCAGGCGCCAACCCGGCTCTGACGACGCTGTCGGCCGAGCTGCGGATGGCGCACGCCGCCGACAGCGCCGACGTCGTCCACTCGCACACCTGGTACACCGGGCTGGCGGGGCACCTCGCCGCCGAGCTGTACGACGTGCCGCACGTCCTGACGGCCCATTCGCTCGAACCGCGCAGACCGTGGAAGGCCGAGCAGCTGGGCGGGGGCTACCGCATCTCGTCGTGGTCCGAACGCAACGCGGTCGAGCACGCGGACGCGGTGGTCGCGGTCAGTGCCGGGATGCGACTCGACGTGCTGGACGCGTATCCGTTCGTCGACCCGGCGCGCGTGCATGTCGTGCGCAACGGCATCGACACCGGCGTGTGGCATCCGGGCCCGGCCGAACCGGGAGAGCCGTCCGCGCTGGAGAAGATCGGAGTCGACCCCGATCGGCCGATCGTCGCGTTCGTCGGGCGCATCACGCGCCAGAAGGGTGTCGGGCACCTGATCGCCGCCGCCCACGACGTCGATCCCGGGATCCAGCTGGTGCTGTGCGCCGGGGCCCCGGACACCCCGGAGATCGCCGCCGAAACCGAGCAGGCCGTGGCCGAACTCGAACGCCGGCGCGGCAACGTCTTCTGGGTCCGGGAAATGCTGCCCACCGAGTCCGTCCGCGAAATCCTCTCGGCAGCAAGAGTTTTCGTATGCCCTTCGGTGTACGAACCGCTGGGAATCGTCAATCTCGAGGCGATGGCCTGCGAGACCGCGGTCGTCGCATCGGACGTCGGGGGCATCCCCGAGGTCGTCGAGGACGGGGTCACCGGCCGGCTGGTGCACTACAACTCCTACGAGCCGCGAGCGTACGAGCAGGCGCTGGCGGCGGCGATCGACGAGGTTGCCGGGGACGCAGTGCTCGCTGCCGAGATGGGCCGGGCCGGGCGGGCGCGGGCCATCGCGGAGTTCTCCTGGGCACAGATTGCGCGGCAGACACTCGCGGTCTACCAGGAGGTCGCCGCCACGCGGCACTGAGCAGGAGGTCGCCGCCACGCGGCAATGAGCGCGGGACGGAGGGCCGGATCAGTCCGAGCGCCGTGCCCACACGGTGACGGTCACCGAGGCCGTCACCGGGAACGGCTCCGGCAGTCCCCCGACCAGTTCGGCCAGCCGTTCGCCGGTCAGGTGGTGCCCCGACGGTCCCATCCCGGCCAGCCGGCCCAGTGCCGGACGGTCGAGTTCCAGGGTGAACTGCACGTCGGCGCGGTCGACCCGCTCGAACCCGCCGGACAACGCCGCCCCGAGCCGCTCGGTCTTGCGTTCGTCCACCTGGACCATCCCCGGCAGCGTCACCAGCTCGCGCAGGTGCGCCGGGGTGGGAGCCGCGACGACGAGCACACCGCCGGGGGCGAGAACGCGATGCGTCTCGGCGGCGTTGCGGGGCGCGAAGACGGACAGCACGTGGGTGAGGACGCCGCTGCGGATCGGTAGTTGCCGCCACACGTCGGCGAGCACGGCCCCGACGCGGGGGTGGCTGCGGGCGATGCGCCGGACCGCGGGTTTGGACACGTCGAGCCCGACGCCGCGGCTGTCCGGCAGCGCGTCGAGCACCGCTGCAAGGTACCTTCCGGTGCCCGCACCCACTTCGAGAACGCGGGCACCGTCGTCGCCGGCGGGGTGCTCGGCACAGGCCCGGGCGACGGCGCCGAGCAGCGGATCGAAGTGTCCGGCGTCGAGGAAGTCCGCGCGCGCGGCGATCATCTCGGCGGTGTCGCCGGTGAATCGCGTCGCGGCCCCGGTCAGGAGGCTGACATAGCCCTGTCGCGCGACGTCGAAGCTGTGCCCGGCCTCGCACAGCAGGACGCCCTCGTCGAGGTCGAGCCCACGCTCGCACTGGGGGCAGGCGAGCAGGTCGGTCACCGCATCGAGCACGGGCAGTCCTTCCGAGAAACACAGAGCACCGGAGTACGAACAGCAACGGGCCCCGCGCACCGTGGCGCGCGGGGCCCGGGGGAACCGGCGAATCGTCGCCGGCTGCCGACACCTAGCTGGTGACGCCCTTGAGCTCTTCGCCGAGCGCTGCAGCTTCCTCCGGCGTGAGTTCGACGACCAGACGTCCGCCACCCTCGAGTGGAACCCTCATGACGATTCCTCGTCCCTCTTTGGTTGCTTCGAGGGGACCGTCCCCGGTCCGGGGCTTCATGGCCGCCATCCTCTGCTCCCTCCAAATCTGCGCTCGACTCTTGCGCGCGTGGGTTACCGTGGGGGCCTCGCCGGAAATCGACGAGGCTCGCGACATCATTCTTCCCTATCCGGCCGACCGCCGGGTAGCTGACTCCGCCCTAATGTCGCCGGAACCTGATCGAACGTCCGTATCGACCCAGCACTCGGCGAGATGGTCGTCGACCATCCCGGTGGCCTGCATGAGCGCATACGCCGTGGTAGGACCGACGAACGCGAAGCCGCGCCGCTTCAGTTCCCGGGCCATCGCCGTGGACTCCGGGGTCACCGCCGGTACCTCCGCCACCGAGCGGAGACGCCGGGCGCGCCGCGCCGGCGCGAACGACCACAGCAACGTGTCGAGGTCCGTCTCCCGCAGGTCGAGCACCGCCCGGGCGTTGCCGATCACCGCCTCGATCTTGCGCCGGTTCCGGACGATGCCGGCGTCGCCGAGCAGGCGGTCGACGTCCGCGGCGGTGTAGCCGGCGACCACGTCGACGTCGAAACCCGCGAACGCCGATCGGAATGCCTCCCGCTTCCGCAGGATCGTCAGCCACGACAACCCCGACTGGAACGCCTCGAGGGCCAGGCGCTCGAACAACTCGTCGCGCCCGTGCAACTCGCGGCCCCACTCCTCGTCGTGGTAGTCCCGGTACAGCGTGGACCCCGGCGGATCCACCGCCCACGGGCACCGCACCCGATCCTCACCCATCGTCACTCCCCCCTGTCCGACGGTCCGGCGCGGCCTCCGCCGCGACGGATGCCCCGGTCCGGCCGCTGTCCGCCTCGTCGCCGCCCGGAGTGACCCCACCGGTGTTGTCGTATTCGGTGTTCTCGTACTCGGTGTTCTCGAACTCGGTGTTGTCGTATCCGGTGTTCTCGTACTCGGCGAGCCGGGCCCGCAGATCGTCGATCTCGTGCGCGAGCCGGTCGAGCGCCCAGTCCACCTCGGCGGTCTTGTAGCCCCGCAGCACCTGCTGGAAACGCAGCTCGCGGACGTCCGCGCCGGTCACGTCGGTGACCGGAAGCGCCGTCGCCGTGGCGCCCGGCGGGATCGGCGCCAGGGTCTCCCCCCGACCGAACACCGCGCTCGCCACGAGGAACAGCACCGCGCCGACGACCACCACGACGAGCAGGTAGAGCAGAACCGTCAGCATGTACCGATCTTGGCACGGCCCCCCGACACGACGGGGTGTCAGGTGACGGTGACGACCGGGGGCCGGTCCACCAGGCTGACCTCCGTGGTGACGGGGACGAACCCGTCGCCGTCCACCAGGAACTGGGTCAGGCCCGCTCCCGAGTCGGGGATCCCGCAACGGGCCAGCATGGTGCCGACGATCTGCCGGCTCATCACCCCCAGCTCCCCCAGCGGCCGGTTCCGATGCTTGCGCACACCGAGGTTGACCTGGGCGATCGCGTCGATACCGAGCCGGTCGTAGGTGTCGAGCAGCAGCCCGATCTCGACGCCGTACCCGGGCGCGAACGGCACCGCCGACAGCAGTTCCCGGGTCCCGGCGTACTCACCGCCCAGGGGCTGCAGCACGCATGTCAGCTCCGGTCGCAGCGCCGCGAGCAGGGGCCGCGCCACCAGTTCGGTGACCCGTCCGCCGCCGTTGGCCTCCTCGGCGCCGCTGACCCGGAGCGGGCGACGGTAATAGCCCTTGACCAGGTGGATGCCGTCGCCGGTGAGCAGTGGCCCGAGCAGCTTCGGGACGAACGCCGGGTCGGGCTCGAGCAGATCCGAATCGACGAACGCGATGAGGTCACCGGTGGTGGCCGCGACGGACCGCCACAGCACCTCGCCCTTGCCGGGCACCGGGGCGAGGCCCGGGACCGCCTCCTCCCGCGAGAGCACCCGCGCACCGGCACTGCGGGCTCGCTCCGCCGTGCGGTCGGTGGACCCCGAGTCCAGAACGATCAGCTCGTCCACCAACCCGCCGAGGAGCGGATGGATGGTGTCCACCACCCCCGCGACGGTCGCCTCCTCGTCGAGCGCCGGCAGCACCACCGATACGGTCCGGCCGCGTTTGGCGCGTTCCAGTTCGGAAATGCTCCAGCCGGGCTCGTCCCAGCTGTTCGCCTCGGCCCAGGGCCGGGTGAACGCCCCGGCCGACGGCCCTGTCACCGCCGTGCTCATGCCAGCCCCCTGACGGTGCGCGCCGGGGGCCGGGTTCCGGCGACGGCCGCCACCATGTCCACCACGCGCCGGGTCGCCGCCACCTCGTGCACCCGGAACATCCGCGCGCCTGCTGCGGCCGCAAGTGCTGTCGCTGCCAATGTGCCCTCCAACCGGTCGGCGAGTTCCACCCCCAGAGTCTCCCCGATGAAGTCCTTGTTGCTCAGCGCCATGAGCACCGGCCACCCGGTATTTACGAGAACGTCCACGTGCCGCAACAACTCGAGGCCGTGGAAGGTGTTCTTGCCGAAATCGTGCGTCGGATCGATGAGGATGGAGTCGCCGGGCACTCCGGCCTTCGCGGCCCGCTCGGCCGCGGCGACGATCTCCCGGGTCACCTCGGCGACGACGTCGGTGTAGCGCACGCGGTGCGGCCGGGTGCGCGGGACCGCACCCCCGGTGTGCGAGCAGACGATGCCCGCGCCGAGTTCGGCGGCGACGGACACCAGTTCCGGGTCGGCACCCGCCCACGTGTCGTTGATCAGATCCGCGCCCTCGGCGAGCGCGCGTCGCGCGACGTCGCTGCGCCAGGTGTCGACGCTGACGAGCAGCCGGGGGTGCCGGGCCCGGATCGCCGCGACGAACGGCACCACCCGTCGCGTCTCCTCTGCTGCGTCGACCACCTCACCGGGGCCGGCCTTCACGCCGCCGATGTCGACGAGGTCCGCACCCTCGGCCACGGCCCGGTCCACGGCGGCCATCGCGGCCTCGTCGGTGAAGGTCGCACCCCGGTCGTAGAAGGAGTCCGGGGTGCGGTTGACGATTGCCATCACCAGGGCCCGGTCGGTGGCGACCGGGCGGCCGCAGAGGGTCGGCGAGACGGTGACGGAAGCGGTCATGGATCCATCCTGGCATGCACGCCGGGCGGCCGAATCCGAGCGGTGAACCGGAATCCGCCCTCCGCACGGCGTGGGCGGATTCCGGACGCCCGCGCGAATCGCAGGTGCGGCGACGGAACTCAGCCCGCCGGCAGCTCGCCACCGGCGACGGACTCGACGTAGCCGTCGTATGCGGGCCGGTAGCCCTCGTCCGGTCCGGTGAGCACGTACACCGGATCCTCACCGGTGTCGGTGTAGCCCTGCTTGCGCAGGTCCACCTTGCGGCTCTTGAACGTCGAGGTGTGCTCGAGTTCGTCGACGATCCGGACGAACAGCGGCACCGCGTACGACGGCAGCGCCCGGTACAGCTGCGCCGCGACTGCGGCCCCGTCGAACTCGGCGCCCTCGTGGAGCGTGACCGCGGCCATCCCGGCCCGGCCGTCGGTGCCGGGGATCTCGACCCCGTAGACCACCGCCTGCGAGATCGACTCGCTCGCCGACACGGCCGCCTCGACCTCCGTGGTGGCGACGTTCTCGCCCTTCCACCGGAAGGTGTCGCCGAGACGGTCGACGAACGCGACGTGCATGAAGCCCTGACTGCGGACGAGATCGCCGGTGTCGAACCAGGTGTCGCCGTCCTCGAAGCCGTCGCGGACCAGCTTGGACTCGCTCGCGTCCGGATCGGTGTAACCGTCGAACGGGGCGCGGTCGGTGACCTTCGCCAGCAGCAGGCCCACCTCGCCGCGCCCGACCCGGCGCAGCCGGCCGTCCGGTCCCCGCAGCGCCTTGCCGGTCTCGTGGTCGTAGTCGACCACGGCATACGGCAGTGGGCAGATTCCCGCGGTGCGCGGCTGGTTCAGGGCGTTGACGAACGCGATGTTGCACTCGCTCGCACCGTAGAACTCGGCGACGCGGGCGATGCCGAACCGCTCGGTGAACTCGGTCCAGATCTCGGCGCGCAGTCCGTTGCCGACCATCAACCGGATGCCGTGATCGCGGTCGTCGGGCGACGGCGGCTGGTTCAGCAGGTAGCGACAGATCTCGCCGATGTAGACGAACGCCGTCGCGTCGTTGCGTTTCGCGTCGGCCCAGAAGCCGGTGGCGGAGAACTTGCGGCCGAGCGCGAACGTGGCCCCGGCTGCGAGCACCGACGACAGCGACACGGTGAGCGCGTTGTTGTGGTACAGCGGCAGGCAGCAGTACAGGGTGTCGTCGCGGCGCAGCCGGACACCGAGGCTGCCCAGGCCGGACATGGACTTCAGCCAGCGGTAGTGGGTCATCCGGCTGGCCTTGGGCATGCCCGTGGTGCCCGAGGTGAAGATGAAGAAGGCGGTCTCCTTCGCCTGCAGGCGCTCGGTGACGGCGGGGTTCGCGGAGTCGGCGGCGACGGCGAGGTCGTCGAGTTCGCCGACGCGCAGCACCTTTCCGGCCGGTGGCGGCCCGTCGAGGGATTCCAGGGCCTCCTCGCACTCCTCGCCGACCACGAGGACCCGGCTGTCGAGCAGGTCGAGGCTGTGCGCGAGGACCTCCCCGCGCTGATGGTGATTGAGCATGCCGGCCGCGGCACCGAGCTTGACCGTGGCGAGCGCGACGAGCAACGCCTCCGGGCGGTTCTTCATCAACACGGCGACGACGTCGCCAGTGCGCACACCCTGCGCGGTGAGGACGGCCGCGTAGCGGTTGACCTGCGCATTGGCGTCGCCGTAGCTGAGGGCGTCGCCCTCGAAGCGCAGGAACGGCCGGTCCGGGTTCCGCTCGGCCAGGCGTTGGAACACCGACCCGATCGACTCGCGCGCCTCCGGACGCCGGGTCAGGCCCGCCGCGCCGCGCAGCAGGCTCGGTACGTCGGGCAGCATTCGCGGAAGCTGGGTGGCGAGACCCACCAGGGAGATGGTCGAACCGGACTCGGGCATGGCATCCTTCGTGGCGGTGGACAACAACTTACTGCAGAGTAAGCAACCGCGGCGCGTTGCGGAAGCCCCTCACCCGGCGCACCGGTCGAGCGCGTCCTCGACGTCCTCGGTGAGCTGCAGGTCGTCGAGGGCGCGACGATTGACGAAGCCGGTCGGCACCATCGACTCGAGCCAGTCCAGCAGTCCCCGGTAGTGCCCCACCGGATCGAGCAGCACCACCGGCTTGGTGTGCATGCCCAGGTAGCCGGCCGTCCACGTCTCGAACAGTTCCTCGAGGGTGCCGATCCCGCCGGGCAGCGCGACGAACGCGTCGGCCCGCTCCTCCATCACCTGCTTCCGCTGGCGCATCGTGTCGGTGACGATCAGCTCGTCGGCGTCGACGTCGGCGACCTCACGGTGCACCAGCGCCTTGGGGATCACGCCGACGGTGTGCCCGCCCGCGGCCCGGGTGGCCTCCGCCAGCGCGCCCATCATCGACACGTTGCCGCCGCCGGAGACCAGCTGCCAGCCGCGTCGTCCGATGGCGGTCCCCACCGCCGCCGCCAGCTCGAGGTAGGAGTCCCCGACGGGACCGGAGGCACAATAGACGCACACCGCCCGCGCCTCGACCGCGCGCTCGCCGCCGACGCCCTCGACCGGATCGAACCCGCTCACCACGACCCGCCCTCCCCGTACAGCGCCGACTCGTCCTGACCGCGATGGGCATCGACCACGATCTGCACCGCCTCCTCGACACTGTCGGTCAGATACAGCAGGTCGAGGTCGCCCGGCGAGATCCGCCCCTCGCCGATCATCGACTGCCGGATCCACTCGACCAGCCCCGCCCAGTAGTGGGTGCCGAGCAGCACGATGGGAAACCTGGTGATCTTGCGGGTCTGGACCAGCGTGAGCGCCTCGAACAGCTCGTCGAGGGTTCCGAATCCGCCGGGCAGACAGACGAATGCCTGGGAGTACTTCACGAACATCGTCTTGCGGGCGAAGAAGTAGCGGAAGTTCAGTCCGAGGTCGACCCACTCGTTGAGGGCCTGCTCGAACGGCAGTTCGATGCCGAGGCCGATCGAGAATCCCCCCGACTCGCTCGCACCGCGGTTGGCGGCCTCCATCGCCCCCGGCCCCCCACCGGTGACCACCGCATAGCCGGCCGCCGCCAAGGCGGCCCCGAGGGCGCGTCCGGTGACGTACTCGGGGTGGTCGACGGGGGTGCGGGCCGACCCGAACACCGCCACCGCGCGCGGCACCTCGGCCAGCGCCCCGAAGCCCTCGACGAACTCGCTCTGGATGCGCAGCACCCGCCACGGATCGGTGTGCACCCAGTCCGACGGACCCCGGCGATCGAGGAGCCGCTGGTCCATCGTCGTGGTCTCGGCCGCCCGGTCACGGCGCAGCTGGACGGGACCGCGGTGCACCACGTCGGCACTCGCACGGTCGCGGGATCCGGGGTCGGTGTCGCGCGCCATGCGCTCAGATTAGGGGATGCGGCACACCGCGCCTGCCGCATCCGACGCTGTGCGCGTCAGCCGGCGAGGTACCTGCGCAGCGTGTCGGCGACCTCGGTGATCTGTCCCACGGGCACGTGCTCGTCCCGGGTGTGCGCGAGGTTCGGATCGCCGGGACCGTAGTTGACCGCCGGGATCCCCAGCGCGGCGAACCGCGCGACGTCCGTCCACCCGTACTTGGCCCGGAACCGGCCGCCGGCCGCGGCGACGAGGTCCGCCGCGGTGGGGTGGGCCAGGCCGGGCAGCGCGCCGGGCGAACTGTCGGTGAGCTCGAGGGTGACGTCGAGACCGTCGAACACCTCTCGCACGTGCGCGAGCGCCTGCTCGACCGTGCGGTCGGGCGCGAACCGGAAGTTGACGTCGAGGTCCGCGGCGTCGGGCACCACGTTGCCGGCGACACCGCCGGCGATCCGCACCGCGGACAGACCCTCGCGGTAGACGCAGCCGTCGATGTCCACCGAGCGCGGTTCGTAGGCCGCGAGCCGCCCGAGCACCGGGGCCAGCCGGTGGATCGCGTTGTCTCCCAGCCAGGACCGCGCCGAATGCGCCCGCACCCCGCTCGCCGCGATCCGCACCCGCAGGGTGCCCTGGCAGCCCGCCTCGATCTGGCCGGCCGTCGGTTCGCCGAGGATCGCCACGTCCGCGTCCAGCCAGTCGCGCAGGTCCCGTTCGATGCGGCCGAGACCGTTGTGCACCGCGGCGATCTCCTCGCAGTCGTAGAACACCAGGCTCAGATCGTGCGCCGGCTCGGCGATCGTGGCGGCCAGGTGCAGGAACACCGCGTCGCCCGACTTCATGTCGGCCGTGCCGCACCCGTACAGCAACTCCCCCGCGCGCCGCGACGGCACGTTGTCCGCGATGGGCACGGTGTCGAGGTGACCGGCCAGCAACACCCGGCTCGGCCGCCCGAGGCGGGTGCGGGCGAGAACCGCGTTACCACTGCGGACGATCTCGAAACCGGTGGTCTGGGTGCGCAGCGCCTGTTCGACGGACTCGGCGATCACCGCCTCGTCCCGGGAGACACTGGGGATGTCCACCAGGGCAGCGGTCAGCTCGATCGGATCGGCATGCAGGTCCAGGTGCGGTGCAGACATGCAAGAACAATACGTGGGGCGATTTACCAGGCCGTCCGCGAGAACGACGACGCCTCGCGTACGCTTCTCGACCGTGAGTGCACAGGGAGCATCAGCAGTAGGCATCGCCAACATCGCGGCGGACGGCACCGTTCTCGACACCTGGTACCCGGCCCCCGAGCTCGGCGAATTCACCGAAACGGGCACGTCCCGGCTCGAGGGCACGGACATTCCCTCCGACTTCGCGCTGCTCGTCGGCCCCGACGAGGCGCGGGAGGTCGAGCAGGTCGCGGTCCGCACCACGATCGCCGACCTGTCCCGGCCGCCGGCCGACACCCACGATGCCTACCTGCGGCTGCACCTGCTGTCGCACCGCCTCGTCCGGCCGCACGGCACCAACCTCGACGGTGTGTTCGGCCTGCTCGCCAATGTCGTGTGGACCAACTACGGCCCGTGCGCCGTGGACAACTTCGAACTGGTGCGTTCGCGCCTGCGTATCCGGGGGCCCGTGGCCGTGTACGGCGTCGACAAGTTCCCCCGCATGGTCGACTACGTCGTGCCGTCCGGGGTGCGCATCGCCGACGCCGACCGTGTCCGTCTCGGCGCGCACCTCGCTTCCGGCACCACCGTCATGCACGAGGGCTTCGTCAACTTCAACGCGGGCACCCTCGGCAACTCGATGGTCGAGGGCCGCATCTCCGCCGGGGTCGTCGTCGACGACGGCTCCGACATCGGTGGGGGTGCGTCGATCATGGGCACCCTGTCCGGCGGCGGCAAGGAGGTCATCTCCATCGGCAAGCGATGCCTGCTCGGCGCCAATGCCGGTGTGGGCATCTCCCTCGGCGACGACTGCATCGTCGAGGCCGGCCTGTACGTCACCGCCGGCACCAAGGTCACCGGTCCCGACGGCACCGTCGTCAAGGCCAAGGACCTCAACGGCCGTTCCAACCTGATGCTGCGCCGCAACTCGGTCAGCGGCGCCGTCGAGGTGGTCCCCACCAAGGGCACCGGCGTCGAACTGAATGCGGCGCTGCACGCCAACGACTGAGTCAGAGAAACCGATCGTGTCGAAAACCGAGCACACCCTCACCGAAGCCGACCACCTCGAGCACGGACTCAAGGTCCGGCACCTGACGATGATGGGACTCGGTTCCGCGATCGGCGCAGGCCTGTTCCTCGGGTCCGGCGTCGGCATCGCCGCCGCCGGGCCCGCGGTGATCGTCTCCTACGTCCTCGCCGGCATCATGATCGTCTTCGTGATGCGCATGCTCGGCGAGATGGGGGCGGCTCTTCCGGCCAGCGGATCCTTCTCCCACTACGCCCGCATCGGCATCGGCGAATGGGCCGGGTTCACGATGGGCTGGCTCTACTGGTTCATGCTGATCATGGTCCTGGGCGTGGAGATCACCGGCGCCTCGGCGATCGTGAGCAGCTGGCTGCCGGGTGTGCCGCAATGGGTCGTGGCCCTGGTGTTCGTCACGTTCTTCGCGGTGGTGAACCTCGCGAAGGTTGCCAACTTCGGCGAGTTCGAGTTCTGGTTCGCGGCGCTGAAGGTCGCGGTCATCATCGCCTTCCTCGTCATCGGAGTGCTGCTGGTGTTCGGCCTGCTGCCGGACACCGAGCCGGTGGGGCTGACCCACCTGCTCGGCGACGGCGACGGATTCGCACCCAACGGCCTCGCCGGCATCGCCGCCGGCCTGCTGGCCGTCGCCTTCGCCTTCGGCGGCATCGAGATCGTCACCATCGCCGCGGCCGAGTCGCGCGACCCCGAGCGGTCCATCGCGACCGCGGTGCGCACCGTCGTATGGCGTATCAGCCTGTTCTACCTCGGCTCGATCTCGATCATGGTGCTGGTGCTGCCGTGGACGTCCGCGAGCGGTGAGACCTCGCCGTTCGTCAGTGTCCTCGACATCGCCGGCCTCCCCTACGTGTCGGGTTTCATGGAGCTCGTCGTGGTGATCGCCCTGCTGTCGGCCTTCAACGCCAACGTCTACGGCACCTCACGCATGGCCTACTCCCTCGCCCGGGGCGGCGACGGTCCGACCGTGCTCGCGAAGCTCTCCCGCACGGGCGTCCCCCGCAACGCCGTGCTGCTGTCCGTGTTCTTCGGATTCGTCTCGGTCCTGCTGAACTGGTGGCTGCCCGAGGACATCCTCGGCATCCTGCTCAACGCGGTCGGCTCCGCCCTGCTGGCGATCTGGATCTTCGTCGTCGTCTCCCACCTGCGGCTGCGGCCGACCCTGGAACAGGAGGGCCGCCTCACCGTCCGGATGTGGGCGTTCCCCTACCTGAGCTGGCTCACCCTCGGCATGCTCGGCGCGTTCATCGTGCTCATGTTGTTCGATCCCGCCGCCCGGATCCAGCTCGCCTCGACGGCTGTGCTGTTCCTGTTCATCGCCGCGGTGTCGCAACTGTGGCAGCGCCGCGCCCGCGCGAGAGTGCAGTAGTCCGGGTTCCCGCCGGCGACCTTCAGCGCTCGCCCCGGTCGGCGAGCGCGTTGACGAAGACGTTCGCGATGTCCGCGGGGTCGCGCGCGACGTAGCTCGAGCCGCTGGTCACCCGGGAGATCTCGGCGAGGGTCCGCGCGTCCGCGTCCTCCGTGATGCCGATCGTCACGACGATCACCGGCCGCGCCGGATCCTGCTCACGCGCGAGGATGTCGAGGAGCTGCGCCTCGGTGATGCTGTCGGGGTCCTCGTTCGCGCCGTCGGTGAGGACGATGACGCTGTTGACCGCGCGCGGGTCGTAGCTCCGCTGGACGGCACGGAACGCCGCGAGGGTCGTGTCGTACAGGCCGGTGCCGCCGCCGACCAGACCGGGCACCTTCTCCGCCTGGGCCGCCATCACCTCCCGCTGGGTGCGCCCGTCGACATCGGTGTCGTACCGCCGGATCGGCACCAGCTCGACGTAGTCCTGGCCCTCGCCGCCGAGGTTCTGCGAGAAGGCCCACAGTCCCGCCGAGACGCTGTCGGGGAACATCGCATTGCCCGCGAGGGCGGCCCGCACCGTCAGGTCCATGCGGGTGCCGTCACCGGCCGGGAACTGCATCGAACCGGACACGTCGATCGCGACGAGCGTGCGGATCGGCAGTGCCATCAACGACCAGGCGCCGAGCGCCTCCTCCGCCATCGCCTCGTCCCGCAGCGACAGCAGCGGCACACCCCCGATGCCGCGCCCTTCGGGCAGCGGCTCGCCGTCGGGTCCGCGGAATCCCTCGTCGTGCAGCACCTCGAGGGCGTCCTCCGTGCCCAGCACGTCGACCAGCACCCGCGCGGCGTCCGTCGCGCGATGGTGCCGGTCGGGGACGGGCGACGTCACCACCACCGGGTATTCCAGCAGGATGCTGCCGTTCGCCGGTACCCGGCTCTCGAGAGCGGACTCGTTCGCCTCCGAGAACGCCAGCACCTGCTGCTCGGTGGAGATTCCGACAGCGTCGTCGGCACCGGCCGCGGCCAGTAGGTCCGCACCGCTGGGTGCCTCCTCGGTGCGAATGCTCTCCTGCTGAGCCAGCGGCACCATCGCGGTCCGCACCGTGCCGACCGCGACGGGGTCGTCCTGGGTCTCCGCCAGGGCCGCCCGGATCGGGGCGGCGGCCACCCCGGTGCGGAGCGGATTGCCCAGCACCAGATCGGGAATCGCCAGGGCGGCCCGCCAGGTGGGCACCTCCGGAACCTGCCCGGGCGGTCCCACCAGGACCGCGGGGGTGCTCGCGACCGCGCCCGCGATCATCTGTACCGGCCCGGCGGCAGTCGGTGCCGCACGGCTCGCCCACCAGCGGGCGTCCGGAATCCACAGGTCGGGCGCGTCGATTCCCTTGCCGAGCAACCCGGCGACGTCACCCGGTTCGGCGGCGTCGACCGTGAACTCGTAGCACCGCGTGTCCGCGCCCCCCGACAGAACGGAACTCACAGCCGGTTCGATGCTCGGGGCGACGGCGAGGCTGTACTGCTCGACGGTGTCGCATCCGCCGGCCAGGGCACGGACCACGCCGACACCGGCCGCCGCGAACGCCACGACCGCCACCCCGACGAGTACGACTACCCGGGTCGATCGGCCGTCACGTGTCTTCCGCGCACTGTGGCGGCCTCCTGCCATCTGGTCCTCCCCTGCCGGTGCCGGGCCGCGCGGCACACACCGTCGTCATGATCTGCGCCACATCGTAACGGTCCGGTCTCACGTGCCGTCCCGAGGTGGGCCGCCGGTTTCCGCGCCGGCCTGGAGCCGTCGCGCGACCAGGGCGGCGTGCAGATGCCGCAGCCCGGAGGGGACGGTCGGGTCGAAGCCGGTGAGCTGCGCGACGCGCTTGAGCCGGTAGTCCACGGTGTTGGCGTGCACGTGCAGGCTCCGGGCGGTGCGCTGGCGGCTCAGTTCGTGGGCGATGTGGGTTTCGAGGGTCTCCACCAGCTCGGGCGCGTGGGTCAGCGGATCGAGCACCCGCACGAGATGCTCGCGGGCCGGCCCGGGGCGGGTCAGCTGGTATTCGAATGCCAGGTCCTGCATCCGGTACACGCCTGCGGGCCGGCGCAGGTGACCGACCAGTTCGAGCAGTTCGTGTGCCTGGTGGGCCGCGGCGGGAATACCCGGGACGTCCGACTCGACGAGCGACATCGTCACCGGCACCCCGGCGGCACGGGCGACCCGCTCGTAGAGCACGGTGCGGATGTGCTCGTCCGGGGTGTCGCCGAGCAGCACGGTGCCGCCCTCGGGTCCGAGCATGGTCAGCTGCCGGCCGTCGCACACCCGGTCCAGTTCGGTCTCGAGCCGCCGCAGGGTGCGCCGGGCGACGACCTCCGGCCGCACGTGCGGGTTGCGCTCGTCCGGATGCCGGTCGAGCCGCACCCCGAGCACCGTGTACCGCTCGGCCAGCTCGAGCCCGCACCGGCGCGCGACGGCGGCGGCGTCCTGCCCGCCGAGCAGGGCGGTCACGAGTTCCTGGGCCGCGACGTCGCGGTTGCGGCGCATCGCCTCGAGCTCGGCGACGAACCCGGTCGTCGCGGCGACGGTGACGTGTTCGAGCAGCGCCATCCACAGCCGCGACGCGGTCGCGACCGATTCGACGTCGCCCTCCCGGGCCCGGGCGGTGACGAGTTCCCAGCCGAGCCGGATGCCCTCGTGGTAGATCCGCAGCATGTATTCCAGCCGGAATCCCGCGCGCGCCCACTGGGCGGCGCTGCTGCGCAGCTCCGACAGATCGGAGTCGGTCGGCAGCTCGCCCGTGTCGAGCACCTGGATCGCCAGGCGCAGGCACCGGACGGTGATCTCCGTGACGTCGCCGCGCAGGGTGTCGCCCGGCTCCAGGGAACACGGCGCGACGTTGTCCGCGAAGTGCGCGACCAGTTTGCGGGCGACCGCGCGCAGGTCGCGCAGCGGGACCGAGGCGGGCCTTCCGTCGACGACGAACGCCACCCCGGGCCTGGAACCGAATTCGGACACCGACATTCCGCGGAACCCCCCATGACTCCGGAAAGAGAACGATCTTACTCTGCCGTAGGAAGGTACGTGCCCTGCGCGAATCGGACAAGGCCCGCGGCGACGTGGCTCACACTCGGAGCCGTCGCCGGGGGTGCGGTCAGGTCAGCAGCTGCTTCTTCTGGACCTTGCCCATCGCGTTGCGCGGGAGGGTGTCCACCACGCGCACCTCGCGCGGGCGCTTGTGCACGGAGAGCTGACGGGCCACGAGCTCGATCAGCGCGGCCGGGTCGACGGCCGGGCCGCCCGGTGCGGGCACCACGAACGCGACGATGCGCTGGCCCAGATCGTCGTCGGGGACTCCCACCACCGCGACCTCCCGCACGGACGGATCGCCGAGCAGCACGGTTTCGATCTCGCCGGCCCCGACCCGGAACCCGCCGGACTTGATCAGGTCCGTCGACTCGCGGCCGACGATGCGGTGGAACCCACCTGCGTCGATCGCCGCGACATCACCGGTGACGAACCACCCGTCCGGGGTCCAGGCCGCGGCTGTGGCGTCGGGACGGTTCAGATAGCCGTCGAACAACATCGGTCCGCGCACCTGCAGTCCGCCGATGCTCTCCCCGTCGTGGGGGACGTCGTGGCCGTGCTCGTCGCGCAGCCGGGTCTCGACACCGCGCACCGGGGTACCCACCCATCCGGGACGGCGCTCCCCGTCGGTCCGGGTGCTCAGCGTCAGCATCGTCTCGCTCATCCCGTACCGCTCGATCGGGGTGAGTCCCGTCAGCTCGCGCAGGCGCTCGAACACGGGGACGGGCAGCGGCGCACTGCCGGACACGAGCAGCCGCGCGCCGCTCAGGGCCTTCGCGGACTCCTCGTCCTCGACCACGCGCGACCACACCGTCGGCACCCCGAAGTAGAGGGTGCCGTGGGCCTCGGCGTACGCCTCCGGGGTGGGCCTGCCGGTGTGGACGAGCCGGCTGCCGACGCGCAGCGGACCGAGCACTCCGAGGATCAGGCCGTGCACGTGGAACAGGGGCAGCCCGTGCACCAGGGTGTCGCGTTCGGTCCAGTCCCATGCCTCGGCCAGGGCGTCGATTCCGGCCGCGATCGCACGGCGGCTCAGCAGCACGCCCTTCGGTGCCCCGGTGGTGCCGGAGGTGTACAGCACGAACGCCGTGCGGGACGGATCGGGTTCCGGGTGGCTGTGCCAGTCGCGGGCGTGCAGCCGCACCGGCACCACGGGCAGGCCGGGCTCGTCCGGCGCGTCCCCGAGCCACGCCTGCGCGCCCGAGTCGCGCAGGATGTGCTCGCGTTCTGCGGGACCGGAGTCCGGTGGCACCGGGACGACGGTGACCCCGGCCAGCAGGCAGCCCACGACCGCGACCACCGTGGTCGCCGTCGGCGCGGCGAGCACCGCGAGACGTTCGGCTCCGCCGATGCGGCGGGCGAGGGCGCCGGCCGCGCCGAGGATGTCGCTGCGCGAGAGCGTGTGGCCGTCGATGCGGACGGCGTCGGGCAGGTCGTCGCCGCGCGCGACGGCCAGAGGGTTGAGGGAACGAAGCAGCGAAGACACGTCGGTCAGGATCGCACAGCCGCCGAGAGGACGGCGCGGCGCGGCGGCGCCACCGTCCCGAGCACCGCACCGAGCAGCGCACCGACGAGGACGGCCACGCCGTGCCCGTCCCCGGCCGCCACCAGCACCGCGCCGGCGAGGCAGCTGCCGACGGCGGGCGCGAGCACGGCGCCGCGGGCACCGACCGCCAGCCACAGACCCGCGATCGACCCGGCGACCGCGAACGACACACCGGAGCTGCCCGCCCCGGTCGACGGGGAGACGAACGCGGTGAACAGTCCGAACAGCAGCTGGCTCACCGCGAACAACCCGATCGCCCGGCCCGGCCCCCACACCCGCACCGCGACGGTCGCGACGACGGCGAGGAGGACCAGGTTGACGAGGGTGAGGAGCACGCCGCCGTCCTGCACGAGCACCGAGGTCAGGACCCGCCACCATTCCTCCTCGGCACGGATCCGCAGCGGGTCGCGGCCGAACGTTCCGAGCAGTGACGGCACGGCCAGGCGCAGCAGCGACGGGACCGCGACGACGAGCCACAGCACCAGCGCCGTCACCGGCGGGGGGCCCA